>JANQRO010000190.1 GCA_028284525.1 Myxococcota bacterium
CTCCGGCGGTCGCCGCTCCGCCGCCGGCCCGGGAGCGCGCTTCGGCGCGGAGCTGGATCCGCGTGGGAGAACGGGTATTCCTCCCCGATCTGCGCGGGCTCACGCGCGAGGAGGTGCAGCGATTTGCCGCCGAGACGGACGTGCGCGTCGAGCTCTCCGGCGTGGGCCCCGTCGTCGCGCAGGACCCGCCTCCCGGCACGATCCTGGCGGCCGGAGGAGCGCCGGTGCGGCTGCGCTGCGACCGAAGAGGGCGTCCCGAATGACCCTCGGCGCCGCGAACCGCCAAGGAGGCCCCCATGAAGCTCGGTGAGCTCCTCGAGACGCTACCGCCCGAGCGCGAGGTGTCCTCGCTGCGCGGGCCGAGCGCGGCCGATCCGCGTTCGACCCCGGTGCGCGGGCTGTGTATGGACTCGCGTCGCGTGGCGCCGGGTGACCTCTTCGTCGCGCTGCGCGGTGCCCAGAGCGACGGCCACGACCACCTCGAACAGGCCCTCGCCCTCGGCGCGGCGGCGCTGCTGGTGGAGGAGGCGCCGGACGAGCTCGACCTCGGCGGCGCGGCGCTCGCCGTCGTCGACGACACACGCCGCGCCCTCGCCCCGCTCTCGGCCCACTTCTTCGGACACCCCTCCCACGAGGTCGACCTCGTGGGCATCACCGGCACCAACGGCAAGACCAGCACCAGCTACCTGGTCGAGTCGATCCTCGCTGCCGCGGGCCGCGCCACCGGGTTGATCGGCACCGTCGAGGTGCGCTTCGCCGGGGAGCGGCTGCGCGCCATCAACACCACCCCCGAGAGCCTCGAGCTCCAACAGCTCCTGCGCACGATGCGCAACCACCGGATCGACTCGGTGGTGATGGAGGTCTCCTCCCACGCCCTCGCGATCGGGCGCACCGACGGCTGTCGCTACCGGGTGGCGGCCTTCACCAATCTCACTCAGGACCACCTCGACTTCCATCACACGATGGACCGGTACTGCGAGGCCAAGCTCCACCTCTTCCGCGAGCTCCTGGCCTCCGACGGGGTCGCGGTGATCCACCTCGACGACCCCTACGCGGCGCGCTTCGTCGCGGCGGCCCGTCACAGCGGCGCCGAACCGCTCGGGGTCGCCCGCGGCAAACGCGCCGACGCCCGGCTCTGGCTCGAGGCCAGCGAGGCGACGCTGCGCGAGACCCGGGCGACCGTCGCCTGGGGGGGACGACGCGTCGAGGTCGAGTGTCCGCTGCTCGGCGACTTCAACCTGGACAACCTGCTCGTCGCCTGTGGGATCGCCGAGGCGCTGGGGATCTCCCGCGACGACGCTGCCCGCGGCATCGCCGCGTGTCCCCAGGTCCCGGGACGGATGGAGCGCGTCGACGAGCCGGGCACCGCGGGACCGACGGTATTGGTCGACTACGCCCACACCCCCGACGCCGTCGAGAAGCTCCTCGCGGCGGTGCGCCCGCTGTCCACGGGGTCGCTCATCACGGTGTTCGGGTGTGGCGGCGACCGCGACCGCAAGAAGCGCGCGCCGATGGCCGAGGCGGTGGCGCGTCACAGCGACCGCGCGATCGCGACCAGCGACAATCCCCGAAGCGAGGACCCCGAGCAGATCCTCGCCGACGTCGAGCGCGGGCTCGCGTCGATGCGCCGGGTCGGCGCCGAGGACCTGGCGGGGAGCGAGGGCGCCTACGTGTCGTGTGTCGATCGCCGCGACGCCATCGAGCTCGCGGTCTCCATCGCCGGCCCCGACGACACCGTGGTGATCGCGGGCAAGGGGCACGAGGACTACCAGATCATCGGCCGCGAGCGGCTCCCCTTCGACGACCGCCGCGAGGCGCGTCGCGCCCTCGAGCGCGCGGTGGAGGGCTCGTGAGCGCTCGCTTCGCGTTGCGGGAGATCGCCGCCTGGTGCGGCGGGCAGATCGTGGTGGGAGACCCCGAAGCGTGCTGCACCGGGGTCTCGATCGACTCTCGCCGGGTTCCCGAGGGCTGTCTCTTCATCGCGATCCGCGGGGAGCGCCACGACGCCCACGCCTTCCTCGCCGACGCGGCGGGGACCGCCGCCGCGCTCCTCATCGAGCGCGGCCGCGAGCGGCCACCGGGCGTCGCGGTGGTGGAGGTCGACGACACGACCCGCGCCCTGGCTGCGTTGGGTGTCGGGGTGCGTCGTCGCTTTTCGGGCCGCGTCATCGGGATCACGGGCAGCAACGGCAAGACCTCCACCAAGGAGCTCACCGCCGCCGCCCTGGGCTCGATCCCGCACCTGCACACCGAGGGCAACCTGAACAACCAGTTCGGCGTACCCCTCACGCTGCTGCGGCTCGAAGACCGGCACCAGATCGCGATCGTGGAGATCGGTACGAACCACCCGGGTGAGATCGGCTACCTCGCCGACCTGGCGCGACCCGAGATCGGCGTGATCACCAACATCGGCACCGCCCACGCCGAGTACCTCGGCGGGCGCGAGGGCATCGCGGTGGAGAAGGGGGCGCTCTTCGAAGCGCTTCCCGAGGACGGCGTCGCGGTGGCCAACGCCGACGACCCCTTCGTGATGGAGCAGACCGCCCGTACCCGCGCCTCGGTGTTGCGGGTGGGGCGCGGTCGGGACGCCGACGTGCGCGCCGAGAACGTCCGCGCCACGGGGCTCCAGGGGTTTCAGTTTCGCCTGTGTACCCCTTTTGGCGACGCGGACACCCGTATCCCGAACCTCGGGGAGGTCCACGTGCAGAACGCGCTGGCGGCCGCCGGGGCGGCCCTCGCCGCGGGCGTCCCGCTCGAGACCGTCGCGGCGGGTCTGCCCGAGACCCCGGTGGTGGGGGGGCGGCTCGAGGCGGTCGAGGTCGGTGGCGTCCACGTCCTGAACGACAGCTACAACGCCAACCCCCAGTCGATGCGCGCCGCCCTCGAGACGCTGTGTCGTCTGCGCGGCGCGGGACGCGCCGTCGCGGTACTGGGGTACATGGCCGAGCTCGGCGACGACGCGCCGCGCTTTCACGAAGAAGTGGGCAGGGCGGCCGCAGAGCTCGGGGTCGATCTCCTCGTCGCCGTGGGTCAGCATGCCGAGACGATGGGAGCCGGTGCGGTGGGCGCCGGTCTCGCAGCGGCGGCGCTGCGCACCGCTCCGGACGCGGCGGAGGCGGCGTCCCAGCTGCGCGAGACCCTGCGCGAGGGCGACTGGGTGCTGCTCAAGGGCTCGCGGTCGATGGGAATGGAGCGCGTGCTCACCGCGTGGCAGGACGCGGAGACGGAGCCCCGCGACGACTGATGTTCTACCACCTCCTGTTGCCGCTCGCGTCGGAGATCGGCGCCTTCAACGTCTTCCGCTACGTCACCTTCCGGACGGCGGCGGCGACGCTGACCGCGCTCTTCCTCTCCTTCCTCGTCGGGCCGACCCTGATCCGGGTCCTCGCCAGCTTGCGCGCGGGTCAGCCGATCCGAAAGATCGGGCCCGATCACGCCGACAAGGCCGGCACGCCGACGATGGGCGGGTTGTTGATCCTGCTCTCGCTGCTCGTCTCGGTGCTCCTGTGGAGCAACCTCAGCAACCGCTTGGTGTGGATCGTGCTCGGCGTGACCGTGGCCTACGGATTGCTGGGCTTTGTCGACGACTATCGCAAGGTGAAGCAGCGCGAGAACGAGGCCGGGCTCACACCGCGGCTCAAGATGCTCTGGCAACTGCTCATCGCGGGCGCCGTGGCGTTCGCGATCTACACCGACCCGAGCTTCGACCGACAGCTCGCCGTGCCCTTCTTCAAGGACTTCACGCCAGACGTCGGTGTCTTCTACCTGCCCCTCGCGATCTTCGTGATCGTCGGCACGAGCAACGCCGTGAACCTCACCGACGGGCTCGACGGGCTGGCGATCGGCCCGGTGATGATCGCGTCGGGCACCTTTCTGCTCCTCTCCTACGCCGCGGGACACGCTGGGATCGCCGAGTACCTGGGCATCAAAGGCGTTCCCGGCGCCGACCAGATCCCGATCTTCTGCGGGGCGTTGGTGGGCGGCGGGCTCGGCTTTCTGTGGTTCAACACCTATCCGGCGCAGCTGTTCATGGGGGACGTCGGCTCGCTCGCCCTGGGCGGTGCCCTCGGCACGATCGCCGTGGTGATCCGCCAGGAGATCCTGCTCGCGGTGGTGGGCGGCGTCTTCGTGGTGGAGGCGCTCTCGGTGATCATCCAGGTGTCTTGGTTCAAGGCCACCGGGAAGCGCTTGTTCCTGATGGCGCCGATCCACCACCACTTCGAACGCCTCGGTTGGCCCGAGCAGAAGATCGTCGTCCGCTTTTGGATCATCTCGGTGATCCTGGCCCTCGTGGCGCTCTCCTCGCTGAAGCTCCGCTGATGGACTGGGCCGGAACACGGGTGCTGGTGCTGGGTCTCGGGCGCACCGGGCGCAGCGCCGCCGCCTTTCTCGCCGCGCGGGGGGCCCGGGTGGTGGCGGCCGACGAAGCCCCGATCGAGGAGCCGGCGCCGGTCTCCGGGGTGCGCTGGCAATGCGGCGCGCCCTTCCCCGCGGCCGCGGACTTCGACGTCGTCGTACCGAGCCCCGGTGTGCCGCCGGCGCGCTACGTGGGGGCCGCCCGGGTGCGCAGCGACGTCGAGATCGCGGCGGAGACGCTCGCCTGCCCGGTCGTCGGGGTGACGGGGAGCAACGGGAAGACCACTGCCGTGTTGTTGATCGAGGCGATGCTGCGCCGCGCCGGGCTGCGCGCCCGCGCCGCCGGCAACGTCGGTCTGCCCGCGCTCTCCCTCGTGGGCGAGGCCCTCGACGTCGCGGTCTTCGAGGTGTCGTCCTTCCAGCTCGAGAGCACCGAACGGCTCCGCCCCCGGGTCGCCGTCGCCCTCAACCTCGCAGCGGACCACCTGGACCGCCACGGGAGTCTCGCGGCCTACGCCGCCGCCAAGGCGCGTCTCTTCGCCCATCAGGAGCGCGACGACACGGCGATCCTGAACGCCGACGACGAGACGGTGCTGGCCTTCGGGGCCGGCTCTCCGGCGCGTCGACGACTCTTCTCGCAGCGCCGCGCCGTCGCCGACGGGGCGTGGCTCGAGGCCGACGCCGTCGTCTACGACGACGACGGACGGCGGCGCCACCTTCCCCGGCCCGCGATCCCGGTCTCCGCCGACGCCCTCCTCGCGAGCGTGCTCTGCTGCGCGGCGCTGGACGTCGACCCGGTGCGGGCAGTCGAGGCCTGGCCCCACTTCACGCCGCCCCCGCACCGACGCGAGCCGATCGCGCGGCGGCGCGGTGTCACCTGGGTCAACGACTCGAAGGCGACCAACCCGAGCGCGGCGCGTCACGCGCTCACCCAGTGTCGCGGCCCCGTCGTGTGGATCGCCGGCGGACGGGCCAAGGGCGAGCTCGAGCTGGACGCGCTGATAGAGACCGCGGCGCACTGTGTGCGGGCAGCGCTGTGGATCGGCGAGGCGAGCGAGCCCCTCGAGCGCGCGTGTGCGGACCGCTTTCCGAGCGAACGGGCGCGCGACCTCGACGCCGCCGTCGCGCGCGCCGCCGAACTCGCCCAGCCCGGCGACACCGTGCTGCTCTCGCCGGCCTTTGCGAGCTTCGACCAGTTCCGCGATTTCGAAGAGCGCGGCGACTGCTTCCGACGCGCGGTCGCCGCCCTCGGGGAGA
>JANQRO010000261.1 GCA_028284525.1 Myxococcota bacterium
CTACACCGTGACCCAGGAGTGGATCGACGAAGAACGCGGAATCCAAGCCCAGGTGCGGCGCCGCGGTCTCTACGAGGCCGACGAACTCTGGGTGAAGTACCAGAGCGGCGACTTCTTCTGGCGCGAGTCGGGGCGCTGGTCCGAGGGTCCGAGCTACGCGCTGGCCTCGGGCACGATGGGCGTGCTCGGCGCGAGCAACGAGGAGGTGGAGGGCAGCAACAACGCAACCCTGATCGCCTCCTTTACCACGGTGTTCATGGTCGTGCTGATCTCGTACCGCTCGCTCTCGATCGCGTTGCTCCTGGTGAGCTCGCTCGGGACGGCGGCGCTGATCTCGTTGGCGTACATGTACTTCGCCAACATCGGCTTCGACGTGAACACCCTGCCGGTCCAGGCCTTGGGCGTGGGGGTGGGGGTCGACTACGCCCTCTACATCATGGACCGCGTCGTCACCGAGAGAAAACGCGGGCTCGACATGCCCGAAGCGATCCGGACGGCGATCCGGACCACCGGGATGGCGGTGTTCTTCACCGGCTCCACCTTGGTGGGTGGGATCATCTTCTGGAAGATCATCAGCCACCTGCGCTTCGCGGGGGACATGAGCCTGCTCCTCTCGATCCTGCTGATCGCGAACATGATCGGAGCCATCCTGCTGGTGCCGGCGCTGATCACGGTGTTCAAACCCAAGTTCACCCAGGCGGTGGGAACGGTCGAAGCACCGCCTCCGGCGACCCCCGAAGCCCGGGAAGCCGCGGGCGCGTGATCCACGCGACGCAGAGCACGGAGGCCCGCTGGGCGGGCCTCGCGTGCGCGCTCCTGGTCGCCGCGCTCGCCGGGTGCCGGGACAACCACCCCGCCCAGGGCAGCGCCGCCGAGGAGCTCTTCCCCCTCGTCCCCGGCACCAAGTGGGTCTACCAGGTGAAGGGGCAGCTCGGAAATCTGGAGATCGAGCACCACGCCCGGGGCACCATGGATCTCCCCAAGGGCAACGGGACGATCTTCGTCGTCGACGAGACGAACCGGGGCCCCAACCTGGGTTTCGTCGACACCCAGCCCGTGGGCTACTTCGTCGACGACGAGGGCTACCTCTCCCGGCTCACCGCCCTCGACTACGACGACGAGGGCAAGCTCATGTACGTCGGGGTGGAGGAGCCCACGCGGATCCTTCCGATCAACCCCGAGATCGGGCACAGCTGGGGCCAGCTCACCAAGATGTTCCAGACCCCGAGCGGTGGCGGTGGCGTGCAGGGGTGGAGCGGCGAGGTCGAGGCCAACGCCGAGGTGAGCGTGCCGGCCGGGGACTACGGCGACGCGACGGTGGTCTACCTGACCTACCGCGACTCGGACGACCCGGAGCAGCCGCCGCTCATGGTCTACCGCGACTACTACGTCCGGGGCGTCGGGCTGGTGCGCAGCGTCGCCGACGACCCGAGCGGCGATGTGGCCAAGCGGATCGAGACCGTCCTCAAGTCCTACTCGTTCCCGAACTGAGACGCGCCGCCCGTCCCGGCGCGAGAGCTAGGGCCTGGCGCAACCGGCGGAGGCCGTCTCGAAGCGGCGCTGGGCGGCGGCGCTGAGCTCCGCCTCCTCGAGGCCGACGACGGCCCGGCAGACCCCGGAGGCATCCCCCATCCGCTGCGCCGCCTCGGCGGCGCGCAGCTTGGCCTCGACCCAGGGCCCGGTGCCCGATTCCGTCCCGGCGGAGATCCGCTGCCAGGCGGCCAGCGCGCCGGCATCGTCACCGGCGCCGTCCAGGGCCTGGGCGTAGACGATCCACGCGTCCGCCCAGTAGCGGTCGCCCTGGATCAGCGTCTGGGCGCTCGCCGCGGCGTCTGCGGGGCGTCCGGCGGCGAGCAGCGCCTCGGCGCTCCCGAGGGCCAGCGTCTCGCGGCTGCGCTCCGGGGCGAGGGGGGTGAGACGTTGATACCAGGACACGATCTGCGCCGGTGGTGCCCCGCCGCGCTTGGCGGCGTTCAGCGCCTCGTGCCAGATCGCGAAGTCTCCGCGCAACGCGGTGTCGCTGCGGGCGCCGAAGGCCGAGTCGAGGGCCTTCCACTGCTTGGCCCGGACCCGGTTGCGGAGCTCGAGACGCAGCAGGGTGCGCTCGCCCTCGGCGCCGACACCGGCACCGCGGGCCGTGGCGATCTTGCGATCGACGGCGGCGGCCCCCTCCCCGCCCCAGAACGCGCTCTTGGCGTCCCAGATCGCGATCGTGGCGTCGCGGGTGGAATCGGGGGCGATCGTCCCCGCCGCGATCAGATCCTGGACCCGGGCGATGTCTGTGGCGAGAACGGGCGCCAGCCGCCGCAGATCGCGGCTGCGGCCGCGACGCTCGAGGGACTGGAGCTCCTCGCCGCGGAGCCGCACGAGGTCGAGCTGCGCTGCGGGGTAGGCCGCGCTGTCGCGCGGGATCGCCTCGAGCTGGGCGATGCTCGACCGGGTGCTTCCGCGAGCCTCTCGGCCCCGGGCCGCGCGGTAGCGGGCCGAGTCGGCCCCCGACGCGTTCGGCGCGATCTCGAGCAGCCGCTCCGCGGCGCGCAAGGCGCGATTCTGCGCCGCGGCGCTCGCGTCGGCGCTCGCCATCCGCTCGGCCACCGAGTAGTAGAGCGGCGCAGCGAGGGCCCGCGCCTCGCCCGCATCGGAGTCCGCGGTGAGGCGATCGAGGATGGTCGCCGCCTCGCCGAGGGCGCCGGTCTCCGAGAGGGCGTAGGCGTACTTGTACTCGACGTTCGCGCGGTTGAGCCCGGGGACCCCGCCGCTCGCCGCGAGGGCCGCCCCGTAGGCGGAGCGGGCCGCGGCGTAGTCGCCGGCGGCAAAGGCGTCCTCGGCGTCGAGGAGCTCGCCCAGGGCGCCCAGGTCGCGTCCGGCGAGAAGCTCCCGGTGCTGCTCGGCGAGCGCGGCGGCCTGGTTCGCGTAGGGCTCCCCGGCGGCCAGCATGTCCCGCAACAAGGCCGCCGCCCGGTCGAGGTCGCGCCGCGTCGTGAGGAGACCCTGCACCTCGCGGCGGGTGAGGTCGAGACGGTTCTCGCGGGACAGGCGGCCCTTGGGAATGCCGTCGATCAGCGCCTGGGCGCGGGCGGCGTCGCCGCGCTCGAGGGCGATCAAGGCGAGCTCGTAGCGCGCCGCCGCGTCGAGCTGGGGGTCGGGGGCGCGCTGGAGCTGGGCCAGCAGCGCGTTCAAGGTCGTCTCGGCCTTCTCGTCGTCGCCCAGGTCGCGCTGTGCAGTACCGAGGCCGAGCAGGCTCGCGGTCGCCACCTTGGGCAGCCGGAGTTCGAGCGCCGAGCGCGAGAAGGACGCGACGGCGAGCTCCATCGCCTCGCGCCGGGCCCCCCCCCCCTCGAGGTGCTGTCCGACGCCCAACGCGGCCCAGCCCCGCCAGTACCCGAGGGTCACCTGGCTGTAGTCGAGACGCTGCCAGTCCGTGGAGCGGTAGAGCGCTTCGATCGCGGCCTCGTCCTCCCCGGCGCGGTCTTCCAAGGCCGAGCGCACCGCCCCGACCCGGCCGACCAGCTGCTCGGCGTCGTCGGAGAGCGCGCGGAAGAGCGCGCTGGGCGCGTCGAGATCCCGGGCGCGCACGACGAGCTTGCCGAGGGCGTCGGCACCTTCGACGAGCTGGGCCGGGCTCGAGGCCCCGGCGATCCGACCGTGAAGCGCCTGCTGGGCCGAGGCCAGCGCGTCGGCGGAGCCGGCGCGTTCGGCCCGGGCGCCGATGTCGGCGAAGCCCAGCGCCGGCCCGGGGAGCGCTGCCATCGCCCAGAGCATCAGGGCAGCGGGGACCGCAAAACGACGATGCATACACACTCTCCTCCCGATCCGGGGCGACGGGGCGGTGCGCGCTCCGCGTCGCCGCCCGTCCCGCAACCCCTTGGACGAATCGGGTGGCTAGAGATTCCCGAGCAGCGGCCGCACCTCGTCGGCCCAACGCTCGCCGAAGATCAGCAGCGCGAGTTGACGCGCGACGTGGCGCTCGCCCTCGAGGTTCGACGCATCGCCACCACCGGCGCGGGCGATCCGCTCGAACTCGGGCATGATCCCGCCCTTGCCCAGGGTCTCGAGCTGGTCGACCCGCACCTTGAGTCGTCGCGCGGCGAGGGTGGGGTTCGCGTCGAAGCTGGTGTCGACGAGCGTGACGGTCCCCCCCGTCGAGCTGAAGGACTGGGCGAGCTGCACCGCTTCGTTCAGATGCTCGGCGTGGGGCGGCGCGTCGCCGAGGACGATGATCACCCGGCGACTGCTTCGGTTCCACTTGGCGTCGTCGATCGCCGTGCGCAGGCCGGCCTGCACGGCCTCCGGGATGTCCCCGCGCCCCTGGGCGTCGACGTCTTCGAGAAATCCCCGCACACGGCCGATGTTGAGGGTGAGGGGCTGGATCTGGGTCAGGTACTCCGGATCGTCGTCGTCCCGATACACCACGACCCCGAAGCGCGTCACCGGCACCAGGGTACGGATCCACTCGGAGAGCGCGCGCACCCGATCCTTCACCTCCGCGAGCAGCCACCCCATCGACCCCGTCGAGTCGATGACGAAGACGACGTCGAGACCCGCTTGGCGCAGCCCGCCGACGTACTCGGTGAAGCTCCCCGCCGCGGCGGTCCCGTTGCCCGCGCCGACCCCGGTCCCCGTGAAGCCGCCGCCGTAGCCACCGAGGGCGAACCCCGAGAGCGAGTTCGACGCGGCGACGTCGAGACTGATCCCACCCCCGACCGCCTGGGCGTCGAGCACCGCGTCGACGGGCGGCGGGGCCAGCGCGAGGATCTCCTTCGGGACGGCGATCGATTCGCGTACACGCGGATGCGTCGCCTGCTTGAAGTGGAGCATGTCGCTGTCCGGCGGCGGGGGTGGTGTCTCCACCGGAACGAGATCGATCGGAAAGATCGGGATCTCGGGCATCGGCGGCGGCGCGTAGAGCAGCAGCGCCAGCACGAACGCGATGTGAGCGAAGGCCGAGAAGGAGTACCAGCCGTAACGTCCAGCGAAGCGGGGGGCCAGAGCAGCCATTCGCAGAGGTTATCTGCTGAGCCGGAATTCCTCGACCACGGAAAGCGTGGGTGTGGCCGTCGCGAACTGGGGCCGACCCGTACAGGTTTCCCCGGCGGTAGCACCCTGCGGGGGGAGCTGGAAGCGTGGGATGCACGCCCCGTCGGCCGCGGTGGGAACGCGCAACGGGCTGGGCAACGCCGCGGCGGGGATGATGGCGATCACATAGCTGTGGGCCGGCCTGCCGGGCAGACACATCCGGCCCGCGGCGCTCGGGCCCTTCTTGTCGAACTCGGCGGCGTCGGTCACGAAGAGCGGATCGCCGGGGGTGCCGAGGGGAGCCGAAGGGTCGAAGGCCGCGAGATCGAGCTTGCGGTCGCGGATCGCGCGACCGAGGTCGAGGGGGGTCTCGAAGCGTTCCCGGGTCGCGGGGGTGATCCAGCGCTCGTAGGCGTCGTCGATCCGGATGGCGAAGGCGATCTTCTCGGGCGCGGCCGCCTCGGGGCCGGTGAGCATCAAGGGCCGCAGCTCGTCGACAAAGGTGTCGCAGAAGCCTTCCGCGTTTCCGACGGTGCGGTTGATCGCCCGCAACAGGGCCTCGTCGCCGGCGCCGTCGGGAAGACGGGTGTCGACCGCCAGGTTCTCGATCGTCTGCTCGAGGAGCTGTTGCTCGAGGGGGTCGAGAAAACGCCGGATGTCTGCGAGACGTCGCTGCTTGCCTTCGGAGATCGAGCTGTCGGCGTGGACCGCCATCGGCTCGGGACGCGGCAGCAGTCGCTCCCTTCCCATGTTGCGGCAGGCGGTGCACGCCAGCAGCGCGGCCACGAGCGCCAGCGTGGCGCCGCGCGACAACACCCCGTCCGTGCGCAACGCGGGTGCCGTGTCGTGGTCGCGACGCGACAGGGTGTCGGGTCCTGACGGGACGACGGGCGTGCTAGAAGAGCTCGTTCGCCTCGAGCAATCGCAACCGGTGGCCTCGGGCTTCGAGGACCAGCGAGAGCCGTTCGGTCTGGGTGAGATCGATCTCCGAGTTCCCGCGGAGGGTCGCAACCCCGTCCTCCCACCGTTCGATCGTGCCGAGGTCGACCGCCCGGCCGTCGACCATCCCGGAGAGCACATAGTGCCCGCGCTGAGGCGGCCGTGGCAACCCGTGTACGACGAGCTGCCAGTCGCCGGTCGAGACGTTGTAGAGGATGCGGCCGACGCTCTGGTCGAAACGCATCTCGGTCTCGGTCCGGTATTCGTACCGCGCGGTGAGCGGCGAGTCGAGGGAGCTGAAGAGGTCGATCACCGCGACGTCGGGCGACTGGAAGGCGCGGTCCCACAGCGAGGTCGCCGCGACCGGTTTGAAGACGACGAGCGCGAGCAGGACGCTCGCCGCGGCGGCCATGACGCCGTAGCGGAAGGTGGCGCGGCGTCGCTGGTCGCGTTCTTCGCGGATCCGCGTCAACAGGTCCGCCAGCACCTCGGGCGGTGGCGCCGTGGGGGCCAGGCTACGCGGGATCAGGCTCAGCAGGTCCTGCTCGGCAGCCACGAGCTCGCGGCACGTTTCGCAACCGCCGATGTGGGCATTCAGGCGCTCGGTCTCGCGCTCCGGGAGGTCTTCGAGGATGAAGGCCTCGACCCGGGCACGCAGCGCCGCGCACTCCATGGATCGAACGCTCGGCTCTCCCCGGTTCACAACATTCCTCCGTTCAGGGCCATCCGCAGCCGCCGCATCGCGGCGCGCATCCGCGACTTCACCGTGCCGAGGGGCACGTCGTCACGCGCCGCGATGTCGGCGCCGCTGAGGCCCTCGAAATAGGCCGACTCCAGCAGCCGCCGGTCTGCGCCGGAGAGGCGCTCGAAGGCGGCTTCGATCTCGATCCGCGCGTCCTCGCGCGAAAACACGTCTTCGGTCTCGACGGGCTCCTGCTGTACCTGCGCGAGCACGTTGCCGCGCCGTCGGTTGCCACGGCGCCGGTCGAGGGCGAGACGGCGGGTCACCGTCATGATCCACGCCATCGCCGAGCAGCGGTCCGGGTCGTAGCGGTCGGCGCGGGTCCACAGCCGCCAGAACGCCTCGGAGGTCGCGTCTTTTGCCTCGTCCGCGTCGCGGAGGATGCGAAGACAGCAGGCGTAGACCGCCGCGGAGATGCTCTCGTACAACGCGATCAATGCCGCCTCGTCCCGATTCTCTGCGATGCGTCGGAGCAACTGGGCCTCCGGATCGCGGGCGCGCAGCCCCGACGGTCCGTGCGTGGACGGCGCGCTGCGCCGGGCCGCGATTCCCCTGCCGAATCGGCGTCCCATCGACACTCCTTCCCCAACAGATCCACGCCGCTGGACGGCACACTGGATCATCGGAGGGTACTGCATGGCGAATTCTTTACCCCCCAGGGAGTCCCTGTGGGGGGGCGGGGTGCGCGTGGCGATCGCGTACCATGCGGGGCCAGGCGGCGGCACAGGAGGGGCGGGGTGGCGCTCACGGGACAGGTTGCAGTGGTCACCGGCGCGGCCCGGGGCATCGGCAAGGGGATCGCCCTGGGCCTGGCCCAAGCGGGCGCCCACGTCGTCGTCTCCGATCTGGGGGGAAGCACCCGCCCGTGGAGCTACCGCCTGGCCGATCGGGACGAGCTCGCCCAGGCGGCCGCGGAGGTCGAGGCGGTGGGGGTGCGGGCCTTGGCGGTCCCCTGTGACGTCACCCAGGCGAGTCAGGTGGAGCAGCTGATCGAGGTGACCCGCCGGGAGTTCGGGCGCCTCGACATCGTGGTGAACAACGCCGGGATCGTGCACTTCGGCCAGGTCGCCGAGTTCGACGAAGAGACGTGGACCCAGCTCTTCGACGTCAACGTGAAGGGCGTGTTCCTGGTCTCTCGGACGGCGATCCCCCACCTGGCCGAGCGCGGGGGCTCGATCATCAACATCGCCTCGGTGGCCGGCAAACGGGGCTACGCGGGCGGCGCCGCCTACTGCGGGACCAAGTTCGCGGTCGTGGGCATCACCCAGTCGATGGCCGCCGAGCTCGGCCCCCAGGGCATCCGCGTGAACGCGATCTGCCCGGGGATCCTCGCGACCGCGATGTGGAACGACCACTTGAACGACATCATGGGCCAGAGCTTCGGCAAGGGGGGCCGCGAGGCCTTCGACGCCGCGATCCAGCAGTTCATCCCGCTGGGTCGCGAGCAGACCGCCGAGGACATCGCGGGGGCGGCGGTGTACCTCGCCGAGGCGCCCAACGTCTCGGGCGTCTCGCTGAACGTCGCCGGCGGGATGGAGGGCGGGTAGGCGGCGACTCGCCCCTGCTGGCGACTTGGCGACCAGGCGACCCCGGACCCCGCCTTCCGCCTGCCGCGCGAGCTAGCGCCTCCGCGTGACCTCGAGACCGAGCGCCAGAAGCGCCGGCACGCGGTCGCCCATTTCGGCGAAGCGCTCGTCGCGGGTCTGGCCCCGCTGGTAGCGGATGAAGATCTGTTGCACGACGACGGCGGTCTTCCACAGCGCGAAGGCCTCGTACCAGTCGATCGACGCGAGGTCGACGCCGCTGCGCGCTGCGTAGCGCTCGGCGATCTCGTCGCGGCTCGGGAAGCCCGGCTCTCCCATGATCGAGTTGGAGCCCGAGGTACCACCGGGCTGTTGGGCCTCGCTCCAGTAGCCGAGGAGCGTCCCGACGTCGAAGAGGGGGTCGCCGAGCGTCGTCATGTCCCAGTCGAAGAGCGCGCTCACCCGATCGGGGTTGCTCGGGTCGAACTGACAGTTGTCGAGCTTCAGGTCGTTGTGCACCAGGGTCGCCCGGGGGGCCTTCGGCTTGTGCGCGTCGAGCCAGCCGAGCAGCCGGTCGAAGTCGGCGAGGTCGCGGTCCTTGGCGAGCTCCCAGCGTTGGGTCCAGCCTTTGAGTTGGCGCTCCAGAAATCCGTCGGGACGCCCGAGGTCGCCGAGACCGATCGCCTCGTAGTCGACTTCGTGGAAGTCGGCCATCGCGTCGACCAGAGCGAAGCTCGTGCGGCGCTCGACCTCGGGGTGGACCTTGAGTGCGTCGGGGATCTCGGTGCGGATCACCACCCCTTCGCGGCGCTCCATGACGAAGAAGGGCGCGCCGATCACCCCGGGGTCGTCGCAGAAGAGGAAGGCGCGGGGGGCGCGGTCGAAGACCCGCCACAATACCGAGAGCACCTTGTGCTCGCGCCCCATGTCGTGGGCGCCGGGGCCCACGGGCCCGAGCGGCGGCCGGCGCAGGACGAGCTCGCGGCCCCCGAAACGGATCCAGTAGGTCAGGTTGGCGTGGCCGCCCGGAAACTGCCGAGCCTCGACGGCGCCCGGCGTCTCCGGGAGGTCGAGGGCGTCGGCCCGCTCGCTCAAGAAGACCCGCACCGCTTCGGTATCGAACTCCTCCCCCGTGCGGATCGGGGCGATCTCGGGCTCTTGCATGGGCCCTCCTCGAGGCGGCTCCCCCAGGCCGGGGGGACATGATAGAGTGCCGGAAAATAAGGCGCTTTTTCGATCCCGGCCCCGGCGACGGGCCCCAGCGAGGCCCGGCGACGGGGCCTCAGCGAGGCCCGGCGACGGGGCTCCCAGCGAGGTCAGTGGCTCTCATGGATTTCGAGTACTCGGACAAGGTCAAGCATCTCCAACGCGAGGTGGAGGCGTTCATGGACGCCTACATCTACCCCAACGAGGAGCTCTACCACGAGCAGATGGGGACGGGGGAAGAACGCTGGACGACCGTGCCGCCGATCATGGACGAGCTCAAGGCGAAGGCCAAGCAGGCCGGGCTGTGGAACCTCTTCCTCCCCGAGAGTGACTACGGCGCCGGGCTCACGAACCTCGAGTACGCGCCGCTCTGCGAGATCATGGGACGCTCGCCGATCGCCCCCGAAGCCTTCAACTGCTCCGCGCCGGACACCGGCAACATGGAAGTGATCGCGCGCTACGGCACGGAGGAGCACAAGAAGCAGTGGCTCGAGCCGCTCCTCGAAGGCGAGATCCGCTCGACCTTCTGCATGACCGAGCCCGACGTGGCCTCCTCCGACGCCACCAACATCGAGACCCGGATCGAGCGCGACGGCGACGAGTACGTGATCAATGGTCGCAAGTGGTTCTCGTCGGGCGCCGCCGACCCGCGCTGCAAGATCTTCATCCTGATGGGGAAGACCAACCTGGAGGCGTCGCGCTACGAGCAGCAGTCGCAGATCCTCGTGCCCCGAGACACGCCGGGTGTGAACATCGTGCGCAACCTCTCGGTGTTCGGGTACGACGACGCGCCCCACGGCCACGCCGAGATCGAGTTCGACAACGTGCGCGTGCCGGCGAGCAACCTGCTCCTCGGCGAAGGCCGCGGTTTCGAGATCGCCCAGGGGCGTCTCGGTCCCGGCCGCATCCACCACTGCATGCGCACCATCGGTCTCGCCGAGCGCTGTCTCGAAGCGATGTGCAAACGCACCCAGGTGCGTGTGGCCTTCGGTCGCCCCGTCTCCGAGCAGACCGTGACCCAGGAACGCATCGCCGAGTCGCGCATCATGATCGACCAGGCGCGGCTGCTCACCCTCTACGCCGCGTGGCGGATGGATACGGTGGGGAACAAGGTCGCCCGCCAGGAGATCGCCGAGATCAAGGTCGCGGCGCCGACGATGGCGCAGAAGGTGATCGACTGGGCGATCCAGGCCCACGGCGGCGGCGGTGTCACCCCCGACTTCCCGGTGGCGCGCGCCTGGGCGACGGTGCGCACCCTGCGTCTCGCCGACGGGCCCGACGAGGTCCACCGCAACCAGATCGCGCGTCTCGAGCTCCGCAAGCACGCCGTCGGCGAGGAAGAGAAGAAGGACGACAACCCGTCCTCCTTCGTCTCCCGGAGCTGACGGCCCGCCCCCGACGTCTGCTCCGTGCCCGAGCTCCCCGACATCGAGGTCTACCGCGAGGCCCTGGAGAACCGGGTCGTCGGAGAGCGGCTCGAGGGCATCCGGCTCGCGGGGATCACCTGGCTGCGCTCGGTCGAGCCGGGGGTGGAGGACGTGGCCGGACGCGACGTCGTGGCGGTGGAGCGGCTCGGCAAACGCATCGTCTTCGCGTTGGCCGAGGAGTACTTCGTCGTCCTCCACCTGATGATCGCGGGGCGGCTGCTCTGGAAGAAGGCGGGCGCCAAACCGCCGGGACGCCGCGGTCTCGGCGCCCTCGACTTCAGCTCGGGTGCTCTCATCGTCACCGAGGCGAGCACGAAGAAGCGCGCGACCCTGCATCTCGTCGCCGGACGGGAGGCCCTGGCGGAGCACGACCCCGGCGGGATCGAACCTCTCGCGTGCAGCGTCGAGGCCTTTGGCGAGGCGCTGCGTCGCGAGAACCACACCCTCAAGCGCTGTCTCACCGACCCCCATCTCTTGTCCGGGATCGGCAACGCCTACTCGGACGAGATCCTCCACCGCGCCCAGCTCTCGCCCTTCAAGCAGAGCGCTCGCATCGACGACGACGAGGTCGCCCTGCTCTACCGCGCCGTCCAGGACACCCTCCGCGACTGGGTCGAGCGGCTCCGCGCCGAGTGCGGCGAGGGCTTCCCCGAAAAGGTCACGGCCTTCCGTCCCGAGATGGCCGTACACGGGCGCTACCGCGAGCCCTGCCCCCGCTGTGGCGACCCGGTGCAGCGCATCGCGTACGCCGAGGACGAGGCCAACTACTGCGCCACCTGCCAGACCGGCGGCAAGCTGCTGGCCGACCGGGCCCTCTCTCGGCTGCTCCGCGGCGACTGGCCCAAGACCCTCGAGGAGCTCGAGCGACGCCGCGGCCCCGGCGCCCAGCCGGGGCGGCGTCGGAGTCCCGGCGCGGCAAAGCCCTCGTAGGGCCGTTGCTACACTGGGCGGTGCCGTGCCCTCGATCATCCAAGCGCTAGAGCGCCTTCAGGAGCGCGAGGGCTGGCTGCCGGACGCCGGCCTCGCCGCCCTGTCCCGCGAGCTCGGAGTCCCGCTCCACCGCCTCGAGAGCGTGTCGACGTTCTACACGCACTTCCGACGCGAGCCCCCGCCGGCCCGGGAGGTGCGGGTCTGTCGCGACCTCTCGTGCATGCTGGCGGGTACCCCCTCCGCGGAGACCCTGGCGACCGAGCTCGGCGAGGGCGTCGCCGTGCACGAGGTGTCGTGTCTGGGACGCTGTGAGCACGCGCCCGTGGCGGAGGCGGGCGCCGCTCGGGTCGACGCCCGGGATGCGGCCGCCCTGCGAACCGCCCTGGGCGGAGCGGGGCCCTCGCGGCTCGACCCGCCGACCCGCTGGGCGGCAGACGTCTACGCGTCTCGGGACGAGCGCTACGGCGCCCTGCGCGCCGCGCTCCGGGGGGACCGCGAGGCCCTGCCCGCGCTCCTCGAAGAAGCCGGGCTGCGCGGGATGGGCGGCGCGGGGTTTCCCACCGGGCGCAAGTGGAGCCTGGTCGCCGGCGAAGCGGCGACTCCCAAATACGTCGTGTGCAACGCCGACGAGAGCGAGCCGGGCACCTTCAAGGATCGGGTCGTCCTCGCCGACCTGTCCCATCTCGTGATCGAGGGCATGGCGCTCGGCGCCTACGCCGTCGGGGCCGAGCGCGGCTACGTCTTCCTGCGCCACGAGTACGGGCCCGAACGCGAGCGGCTCGAGGCCGCGATCGACGAGGCCCGCGCGACGGGCGCCCTCGGCACCCACCTCTTCGGCAGTGCCTTCTCCTTCGACATCGAGGTCTTCGTCTCGCCGGGGGGCTACATCCTGGGCGAGGAGAGCGCCCTCCTCGAGTGCATGGAAGACCGCCGCGGCGAGCCGCGCAACAAGCCACCCTTCCCGGGAACGGTGGGGCTCTACGGCCAGCCCACGCTGATCAACAACGTCGAGACCTTCGCCCACACGGTGGGGATCGTGGGGCGCGGGGTCGAGTGGTGGCGGGGGCTCGGGCGCGAAGGTCACTCCGGCCACAAATTCATCAGCGTGAGCGGTGACGTCGTGGCGCCCGGGGTCCATCTGGTCCCGATGGGCGAGACCCTGGGCGGGCTCCTCGAGCGCTGCGGTGGCATGCGCCCCGGGGTCGAACTCGGTGCGATCGCGCCGGGCGGCGCATCGAGCAACTTCCTGCCCCCCGAGCACCTCGAGACCCGTCTCGATTTCGAGACGCTCCGCGACGCCGGTTCGATGCTCGGTTCCGGGGCCGCCGTCTTCGTCGGAGCCCACCACGACCTGCTGGAGGTCGGGCTCAACGTGGCGCGCTTCTTTCGCAACGAGTCCTGTGGCAAGTGCGTGCCGTGCCGGGTGGGCAGCGAGAAGGCCGTGGCCCTCGCGGAGTCCGCGGGGCGCGTCGGGCCCGCGGAGGAAGCCACCCTGCGCGAGCTCAACGAGACGATGGCGCGCACCAGCATCTGCGGTCTCGGGCAGGTGGCGCTCGGGCCCTTGATCTCGGTGCTCGACCACTTTCCCGAGCGCGACGGGCGGGGC
>JANQRO010000272.1 GCA_028284525.1 Myxococcota bacterium
CCCCCGAGGGAATGCGCCGGATACCGGTTCCGTTCACCACCGGGAACGCAACCGCGCCATCGGTGCAGAGACCCGGGTTGGCGACGTCGAGTTCCAGGACGAACCACCCGTGTACCGGTCCGTAGTTGCTTCGCCCCCGGATCGTCGCATACCCGGCCGTCACCCCATCGCCGTTTAGGTCGATCGCGGTGCTGCCGTCGGCGAGGGCTCCAGACACTTTGTCGCGATAGGGACGCTCCCCAGCGGCAGCGGTCCCGGTTGTCGTAAGAACGAACAGGGCAAACACGATGGATGTCGCTCGTACAAACACGGTAGTTCTCCTCGTTGCGTAGAGATGGGCGCGCCAACAGGCGCACGAGGTCAAACTACGCGTGTGTGGTGTGGAAAATCCTAAGGAAGACCTAAGGAATTGATAGGGATTAACCGCGAGAGAGGTCGCTACAAGTATCTGTTCCGACTATGGAAAGTGCGCTGCTGGGTTCTGTGTAACGCTTTCCACGTGGCTGAGAATCTCGTGAGATTCGAGGATTTCGAGCTCGACCCCAAACTCCAAGAGCTGCGCCGTAGGGGCATGCAAGTCCCGATGGAACCGCGCCCCTATGAGCTGCTCCGTTATCTGGTCGAGCACCGCGATCGCGTCGTTCCCAAAGAAGAACTCCTTAGCCGGCTATGGGGCGACGTGGTCGTCGGCGACGCCTCGCTTTCCTCGGCGGTTCGGGAGATCCGGGTGGCGCTCGGGGACGATGCGCGTCACCCGCGGTTCGTTGAAACCCACTGGCGACGCGGCTACCGGTTCATTGCGAGAGTCGAGCAAGATCGCGGACACAGCAAAGGACCGAAACCGGCCGAAGTCGACACGAACGATGCATCGAAGGATACGCGCCGATTCGGCCGCTGGGCGCTCTGGGCCGCCGCGGCTGTGGGCGTGCTCGCCGTGCTCACGTTCGAGGGGACGAAGCGGTCTTCGGAGTCGCCCCCTGAGATTCGGTCGATCGCCGTCCTCCCGCTGCAGAATCTCTCCGGCGACACCAGCCAAGACTATTTCGCCGCAGGAGTGACGGAGGACCTGATCGGCGCCCTCAGCCGCATTCGATCGCTACGCGTGCCCTCCCATCGGTCGGTCTTGCGTTTCGACGGGACGAACGAACCACTGGCCGAGGTCGCTGAGCAGCTTGGCGTCGACGCACTGATCGCTGGCAGCGTACGACGCGAAGGCCCGCGAGTTCGAATCACAGTGCAGCTGGTTCGAGGCGCTACCGACGAGCATATTTGGTCCGAGAACTACGATGACGACATGGAGAGCATCCTCGATCTCCAATCGGGTGTGGCGAGAGCGATCGCGCAAAAAGTGCGAGTTTCATTGAGCGAGGCGGAATCTGCCGCACTTTCGCGAACCCGCTCGGTAGTCCCGGAGGCTTACGACGCGTACCTCCTCGGTCGTCACGAGATCAATCGATCCGCCTACTGGGGAGCGATTACGGCCGCTGGCGAGTTCAGCAGGGCCGTTCGGATCGACCCCGAGTTCGGTGCCGCTCACGCGTGGATGAGCTTCGCCAGTCTGAACGTGCGAAGGGATGCACCTCCGATCGCACAAACCGCAGATTCAGAGAAGCTCGTTGCGAAAGCGCGAGAAGCGGCACGTGCTGCGATTCGACTCGAGGAGGAGGTGCCGATCGCCCTGCTGTCGCAGGGGCTGATCCAGCTTACCTACGATTGGAACTGGCGCGCCGCAGAGGAGAGCTTTCGGCGAGCGATCGAGTACGACCCGAGGTCTAGCGCGGGCTATTGGGGCCTCGCACAACTCTACGCCGCCCTCGGCGCTGCAAAAGAAGCGCGCGCCGCGGTCCGTCAAGGCCTCGAGCTCGAGCCGCTCTTCCTCGCCGCGACGCTCGTTGGCCACCGGATGGCGTTCGCGACAGGAAAGTACGCGCAAGGGCTCGCAGGTGTTCGGTCCGCCCGCAAGCTCGCAGAGACGGCGGAGATCCACCGAACCCTGTGGCGTTTCTACGACGTGATCGGCGACTACGATCGTGCGATCGAAGCGTGGCAGGAAGGGAGCCTATCCGGGGGAATCGACCCCGAGTCTGCCCTCGCCGCGTACCGCGCCGGTGGCTACGGGGCGTTCATCCGGTTCGCGGCGGACCACGAGGAACGTCGAGACCGCTACGAAGAAGTTTCGCCCTATTGGATCGCCTACCTCCACGCTCGTGCGGGGAACGTCGATCGAGCATTCCAGTACCTCGAGATCGCGTTCGACGAGCGCGCCCCCGATCTCGTTTTCATTGTGAACGCCGACCCGGTGATGGGCTCTCTGCGCTCCGACCCGAGGTTTGCGCGATACGCTGAGCGCCTCGGTATCCCCATCGCCGCAGTCGACCTTCCCTTGGCACCGCTCCCGAGATGAGCTCGGGGCCATGCGTAGCAGCCCAGGCCGTTTGCGATTCGGCTGGACCCGACAGCGCCATCGCGTCTTGAGCCCACTCCGCACGCACCCGTGAAGGCACTCTTCACGGTTTCGCGAAGGCCCGCGCGACGAGATGGAGTGGCGGTGCCGACGCTCGTCGAGGAGCGGTCCGCGGACCGATTCGAAGGGCAGGGCGAGGGGGCGCACCCCCCTCCTGTCGGCAATCTCGCGGCGCGGCAACGCAGTCTCGTGGCGACGCCTCGATCTCGTGGGGACGGCGGATCCTCCGCGGGCAGCGTAAGTACCGGTGTCGGAAGGGAATCCGCTCGGCTGCACGACTTGGCACGAACCCTGCTCTGCACCGGCGTCAGGAGGATTCATCATGACGACTACCCATTCGTTGCTCGAGAAGACCCAGCAGATCGTGGAGATGCTCCAGGAGGGCCAGTTCGTGGAGGGCATGGAGCAGTTCTATGCCGAGGACGCCGTGAACGAGGAGCCGACCGGTGACCGCGTCCAGGGCAGAGCCACCATCATCGCGAACGAGCGGAAGTTCCTGGAGCAGGTCGAGGCCTTCCACGGCGTGACCGTCCGGTCCGTCGGCGTCGGCGAGGACGATGGCCGCGGCAACGGCGTGACCTTCGCCGAGTACAGCATCCGCGCCGACCTGAAGGACGGAAAGCAGTTCAATCCCGATCAGGTCCAGGTCACACGCTGGAAGGACGGCAAGGCCGTTCATATCCAGTTCTATTACAACCCCAACAGTTTCTGAACCCGCGCGGGTCGCAAACGCGACCTCGCCCCCCAACAAGGAGCTAGACATGCGATTCATCAGTCCCCGATTTCACGGGGTTCTCGACTACGTCGTCGCGGCCGCGCTCATCATCGCGCCGCTAGCGCTGGGCTTCGCCGCCACTTCGTTCGCGTCGGCGGCGATCTCGGTCGCGGCCGGCCTAGGCCTGGTCGTATACAGCTTGCTGACCGACTACTCGGCCGGGGTTCGCCAAGTGATTCCGTGGCGTCTGCATCTGGTCTTGGATGCCGTGGCGGCGCTTGCACTCCTGGCCGCGCCGTTCGCACTCGGCTTCGGTGGCGTCGCGCGGGTGTTCTACGTGGTCGTCGCAGTGGCGGTCCTGGCCGTCGTGGCGACTTCGCAGACGGAAACGCAGGTCCGTCCCGTGGACGCGACGGACGTCGACCGGCTGGCTGCCTGAGGGCGCAACGCGGATCGGCGCTTCACCCCTGGCACTCGGGGCCCCTCTGGGGCCCCGGGAGCCGGTGCCAGGCCAACCATGGGCCCGAATGCCATCTTCGGTACAAAGAGTTCCGCCACGACATGGCAGCCATCAGAAAGGCGATGCGTGTCTCCGACGCTGCTGGTCCCTTGGATCGCGATCGCTCGCTACGATTCCACCATGAGAACCACGACGCTGCTCGCTGTGCTGTCCCTTGCTCTTCCCGGCTTCGTGCCCGCTCCGGCTTATGCCGCGAGCGGCGACTTTGCCGGTCTCGAGGAGGTTCTAGCTCACGAGCGACGCGCAGACGACCGGGGACGTGATCGCTACAGACATCCCGACGAGACCCTCCGCTTCTTCGACGTCCAGCCGACGCACACCATCGTCGAATACGCGCCGGGAGGCGGGTGGTACACAAGAATTCTGGCTCCCTACGTGGAACCGGAGGGCCGGTACATCGCCGTCAACTTCGCGGGCGACGACACGCCGATCGAGCGACTCCAAGAGCGACTCGCGGGGTGGGACGAGGCGTTCCCGGGGCGAGTCGAAGAGATGACGGAACTTCCGGCCGGGCGTTTCACCGCGTACTTCGGTAGCTCGATTCCGGAGGACGCCTACGGCACGGTCGATCGCATCGTCGTGATCCGGATGCTCCACAACCTGATGCGATGGGACATCGCCGATCAGGAGCTTCGGGCCCTGCGCAGGATGCTGAAAGACGGCGGACTCGTGGGCATCGTGCAACATCGGGCGAAGCCCGACGCACCGTACAGCTACAGAGACGGCAGCAAGGGATACCTCCGCGAGCAGGATGTCGTTGCGATCATGGAGGTCTACGGCTTCCGCCTGGTCGGCAAGAGCGAGATCAACGCGAATGCCCAGGATCCGGCGAACCACGAGGCGGGAGTCTGGACGCTCCCGCCGAGCTATCGCCTGGGCGAGACCGACAAGGACCAATACACCGCGATCGGTGAGAGCGATCGGGCGACCTTGCTCTTCGAAAAGGTCCCATGAGGACGCCCCGTAGCTCGGCGACCTGACCGCCGTCGTCCTAGACGGGTGGGAGCGGAGACGCTCGAGTGGTTCTTCCGGGTGCACGCCACGCACCCGAAGAGCTCGGGGCGGCGGTGGAGCCCGATGCTCGCCGGGAACACAGACCGGCGGCGGGCAAGCGATCATTTGGATTCGACGAGGTCGTAACCGCCTTCCTCGAACTGCAGGAGGCAGATCCCGTGTCCAAAGGGATCGCGGATCGTGACAAAGCGGCACGGTGCTTCGTGTACCACTTTCCCGTCGCTGGTCGCGCCCGCCGCCAACGCCCGCTGGAGTGCGGTCTCGAGATCATCGACGACGACATCCAGATGGACGGGGGTCCAATGGGGTCCGTAGACGCGACGGATCTCGGTTCCAGACACGGCAATCGATTTCGCCGGCGCATGCAGGAGGTACAGCAACGAGGGTCCCGCGGACATCTCCGCGACCGATCGGTCGAAGAGCCAACGCTTGAACTCGAGGCCCAGCGCCTCGGAGTAGAACGCGACCGCTTCCTCCACGTTCTCGACGTCGACGTTCGTGATCACACTGACCGGCATCGTTCCAACACTCTACCAGCGGTCTGGGGTTGATCGACACGCGGCGTTCTGGGTAGGCTCGCGGCCCCAGGACCCACTCGTTGGCGAGGTACGCTCTCTCCTCAAGGAGGGACAGCAATGGACATCCTGGAACTCGGGGCGATCGGGGAGTTGGTAGGTGGCTTCGCAGTGATCGTGACCTTGGTCTACTTCTCGGCACAGCTTCGGCAGAACACGCGGGCGCTCGTGTCGTCCGTTGGCGTCGCGGGTAGCGGGCAGGCGATCGCCGTCTATCTGCCTCTCGCCCAGGACGCGGATCTCGCGGAGCTGCTCGGGCGCGGCGCGCGCGACTACGAAGGGTTGCCCGAGACCGACAAATTTCGCTTCTCCTCGTTCTGGCGGGGTGCACTCATTACCCACCAGGGGTTCTTCGTGCAGCACCAGGATGGATTCCTCCCCCCTGATCTATGGGGTAGCTATACCCGCCAGATCGACGCTGCTGCGTGCACGCCGGGATTCCGCTCCTGGTGGCAGGAGGCTCGGGGCGTCTTCGATGGCCCGTTTCAGGTCTATATCGAGGCGAAAATGGAGGAGGGGACTCCGGTTCGTTCAGCCAACGGAGGTGCGTAGGGATGGGTCTCACCCCACTTGCCCACCTCGGAGAGTCCATCGGCGGAATCGGCAACGCACTCGGCGCGATCGCGGTCTTGGCGACATCGCTCGTCGGCGTCGCGGCTCAGTTCGTGGGATTGAGGTGCGCAGCCACGTCGGTCTGGTAGGCCTGGCGAGCCGGGAGAAGGCCCGCGGCGGCCGCCAAGGCCACCACCGCGGCGGGTGCAATCGCGAAGACCCAGTGGCCGCTCCAGGGGTCGAGGACGACGCCGGTCTGCGCTTGTACGACGGCGCGCGCCAGGGCGAAGATAAGACCGTAGACGGCAAAGCCGAGCCCCGCGCCGAGCGCTCCGATCGTTCCCGCTTCGAGGACCAGGGCGGCAAATACCGTGCGTCGTCGGGCACCGAGGGCACGTAGGATCGCGAACTCGCGGCGCCGCTCGTTCATCGTGTTGGTGATGCTCGCGACGATCGAACCGGCCGCCACGAGCACGACGAGGTAGGCGACCAGGCCCAGCACCCGGATCGCCCACCCGAGCTTCTCGAAGAGCTCGGCCATGACACGTCCGATCGGCCACGCGAGGGTGGCGGCGCTGCCCTGTTTGTTGATCAGCTGGTCGAGGACGAACCCCGATTGGGGAGAGCGGAGCTCCAGGAGCACCGCACTTACTTCTTTGTGGGCATCGGGGATCGGGACCCCGGGCTCCGCTCGGTAGCTGTCGCCGCTTCCGCGCAACACGTGACCCGACATCCGGTAGATCCCCTCGATAGGGATCCAGATCACGCGATCCGCGGGCGTATTGGTCGGCTCGAGGACACCGACGACCCGAAATTGCTCGTCGTGACGCTGGGCCTCATCGAAGACGAGCCCGTGGTAGGGTGCGAAGGTGTCGCCCACGCCGAGCCCCGTGGCGTGGGCGGCGGTGCTCCCGAGCACGGCTTCGCGCTGCGGCGATCGGAAGAGCCGTCCCCCGGGTGCCACTACGAGGGGCGCATCGGTCCCGTCTCGGTCTTCGAAGAGCGACCCGGTCGTTCCGACGATGCGAAAGCCGCGATAGTTGTCTCCCACCGCGTAGGGGATCGCACGACGCACCTGAGGGTTCTCCGCGATCGCTTCGTAGAGCGTCCACGGAATGTTTCCCGGTGACGTCTCGAGATGGAACACGGCGTTGAGGACGAGCTGGAGTTGACTACCACGAGCCCCGAGCACCCCGTCGAAGCCAAGCGGGCCGGCGGTGAACGCGCGAAGGCTCTGGGCCTGAATGGCGAAGACCGCGAGCACCAGGCCGCAGGCCAAGCCGACCGACGCGACCGTGATCGTCGTCGAGAGCGCGTGTTGACGCAGGCTGCGCCCGACGAGGAGAGGAAGACCCGCTTTCACCGGGATACCGAGGCGCGGTTGATCGATTCGAGATCGTCCACACGATCGAAGCGCGCGAGGGCGGCGGCGTCGTGGCTCACGAGGAGAAGCGCCGCGCCGCTCTCGGCACAGATCTCGCGGATCAGCCCCAACGCGGCGTCGGCGTTCTCCGGGTCCAGGTTCCCGGTGGGTTCGTCGGCGAGAACGAGCGCGGGTCGCTTCGCGAGGGCCCGCGCGACGGCGACCCGCTGACGCTGGCCCACCGAGAGCTGGACGGGCCGGTAGTCGAGCCGGTCGCCCAAGCCCACGCGCTCGAGCAGGCTCCGCGCGCGCTCCGCATCCTCGTTCCCCCCAAAGTGCATGGCGAGGCGGACGTTCTCGAGCGCCGAGTAGGCGGGGAGGAGGTTGAAGCTCTGGAAGACGTAGCCAATCGCGCGGCCGCGCAGACGGTCGCGCTGCGCTTCCCGGGCTCCCATCTCCTCTCCCGCCACCCGGATCGTCCCGGCGTCGGGGCTCAGGATGCCGGCGAGGAGGTGCAGCAGGGTGGTCTTGCCCGAGCCGCTGCGCCCTCGCAAAGCCATCTGCTCGGCCGGCGCCAGGGAGAGCGCCGGAAGATCGATTACGAGCTGGCTCCCCCCGTCGGGCCCCTCGTACGATTTCCGGAGTGCCCGGGCTTCGAGCGCGAACATGCGGCGCCGCCGCTAGCCCTTGCGGATTCTCTGGGCGCTCATGCGGTAGAGGCTCATCACGTAGCCGTCCTGGATCTCCTCGCCGACTTCCAGCTCCCCAAAGACCGTCGCGAGTTCGAAAAAGCCGATCCAGAAATCCGCGTCCTCGTCCACCTCGACCGCCACCCACTGGTTCATGGCAAGGCCCTCACCGAAGCAACAGCCGATCTCGTTCTTCGCCGCCAGGATGAACGCGCGGATCCGGTTGCCCTCCATATGGGTAGGGATGACGTACCCGCGCAGCGCGATCTGCTGGCCGTTCAGCGCTCGCACGCGTTCGGGAATCTCCCGGCTTCGTCGCGCGACCTCTTCCGCGGAGGCGTCTTCCAGAAGGCCCGGGAGCTCGAACTCGTACAGAAAGCCCGCGAGCAGATCCCAGGACAGCGGCCGGTAGCGACCTTCTTCCGATGTCTGGAGCTGCGGCTTCCCCTCGAGTGCGGGTTTGTTCCCAAAGCTGAGCGTCGCGTATTGCGGCACGGTCGCGAGGGCAACCAGGTAGACACCGATCAACGCGTACTTCACCCCTCGCCGAATGCGTCTCCTCGTGTCAGTGCTGTCCGTCATGACCTTCCCCTCCTGGGCCGTGCACGTGAGCGTCTCCGGGTGCCGACGCCGCGGGACGTCGGGCCTCGTTCCCCTCCGGGAAGCCGAACCGGATGTCGTGGAAGCGCTGGCCCTTGATGACCAGTTTTGCGATCCGCCCGTCGAAACGAGAGAGGCCCACGAGCGCATCGCTTTGCGCGGCGAACTCGGAGCTCCGCCCGATCACCTCCCCGGTGAGGACGTTCTCCACGGCCACGAGGGTCACCGGAAACAACTCCCGATCACGGGGCGCGACGTCGATCACGAACGAGGACTGGGCGATCTGGACCCCGCGCTCCGCCTCGCCATCGAGCACGTACGCGCGCAGTGCGCCCGTCTCGCGATCGAGAACGAGTTCCAGATGAGCGAACTCGTCGCCGAACACGAGGAGCGTCCCCCCGTGAGGGGCGATGTGTTCGTGATGGGTGCGATCGGCGTCCGCCGCGGTCGATGCGGCCAGCCACACACCCGCGACGCACGCCACGAATGCCGCGTGCCTCATCGGCTCTACTCCCCAGCCGGGCTTTCCGGCCTCTTGCGGTCTCTGGTGACCCCGGCCCCCTGTGGGTGGCGGGTCAGCTGACATCTACGAACGCGCGGTGACGGGAGGGCCGCGGGGTCGCGCGCTTTCGAGTGCGGGGCAAAGCGGAGCCGCCACGACGCAGGGGAGGGGGCCAAACGGCACCCTCTCGGCGTCCGGCAGAACGAGCGGCGGGGAGAGCAGCCCGGGTCGAGCCTGGGAGAGCATCTGGCACACGCCGCAGGAGCCGGAATCGTGCTCGGTGTCACTGGGGGCTTCCGCAGGCGCGCTCGACACGCGTCCCGGTAGCGGGTCGTGCGCTACCGCGAGGGCTCCCTGGGCCGCAAGGCCGACTGCGATGAGGAGAAGGAGCCCGCTTCGTGTCGGAATTGGCGTCACCCTCCGCGCCGCGCGGAGGATGGGCAAAAGGACGCCGGTCGGCAAGCAATGACCTCCCCCGACGCAATCGGCCAGCCGGCCCACCCACCCAAGCGAAGAGTGACCTCCGGCCGCTCGCGAGGGCGGGAGCGGTATCGCTGTGTCGCGTCGTTCCTCCAGGCGAGAACAGGCCGGTCTCCTGCGATCCCGAGGGCCCGAGGCGGGGCCTGGCTCGCGAAAAAAGTGCCGGGAACAGGGAACTTTTCCGCTCCGAGCGGCGCTCGGATAGAGCGGGCGGCGAGGAGCGCCGGCTCGCGCCACGGTCCCCAACGACGTCGGGCTCCATGTCCGCGACGTCTCCATGTCTCTGATGTCTCCTCCGGTAGGGAGCCGCTTCGTGCGCAAGCGACACGACTGGAAGACTTCCGGCCCACGCGAACGGTCCGGGCCTCTCGACCTCGCGAGCTTCGAGGAGCAGATCCGCCCCCACCTTCCCGCGTTGAAAGCGACCGCCAGGCGGATCCTCGGCGACGACGACGCCGCTTCCGACGCCGTGCAGGAAGCGCTCATCGCGCTCTGGCAGTCGGGAGGAGTACCGGAGCACTTGCGCCCCTGGCTGCTCAGGACGGTCCTCCACCGGAGCCTCCACGCACGTCGTTCGCGACAGCGCCGCGCCTTTTGGGAGGGCCGGGGTGGTGCCGCAGTGCTCCCCTGCGCGATGTGCGACCCGGAGCGGGAGGTCGAGATCGGCGACCTGATCGACGCCCTCGACGACGCGCTCGGGGCGCTGTCGCCCGACCACCGAGCCGTCATGGTGCTCCGAAACGTCGAAGGGCTCGACTATCGCGAGATCTCCGATCGACTCAACGTACCCATCGGGACGGTGCGGTCACGGTTGAACCGCGCGCGCGAGCACATCCGCGCCTACGCGGCACTCGGCGGACTCGGCCGAGCATGATCCGCGTCCGGCGTGCCTCGCTGCCTGATCATCCGCGATTTCCGCGAGGTCCGTGTTTCGGGGAACCCGCTCGACGCGACCGGCACTCTCACGGCGCCCTTCGACACGAAGGCGGGAGGTGCCATGGGAACATCCGGATCGCTCGGCATCCGATCGGTTGCGGACGGGATCGGTGTCCTCGGCTCGGCGGCTTGCGCGCTGCACTGTCTCGCGGCGCCCGTCCTCCTGGTGGCCGGGACGACCCTGCCTGCCCCGTTCTGGACCGGAGAGAGTGTTCACCAGGCGCTGCTCTGGGCGATCCTTCCTGCGTCCACTCTGGCCTTCGGACTCGGGTGCTGGCGGCACGGAGACCGGTGGGTGTTCCTGCTGGGCGCTCTCGGCCTGTTCGGGCTGATCGTTTCGGTCGCGGCGCTCGATCTGATCGGGGAGAGCGGCGAGCGATGGGGGACGCTCGGTTCGGGAGCCGTCCTGATCGCCGCCCATCTTCGCAACGGCAAACGGTGCCGGGCCGAGGGTTCCCATCCCGGGAAGGTCTCCGCCTAACGCGGGCGCGCGTCGCCATGCGCGCCCGCCGAAACCGAAAGGAAATCCGATGGACTCCTTCACCCTCGAACCCATGGGGACGACCCATGTCGGCGCCGGCAGTATCGCCGGGCTCGCCCAGCACGTACGCGCCCGCGGCCGCCGGGCGTTCGTCGTGAGCGACGCCGGCGTACGCGCTGCGGGTGTCCTCGATAGCGTCGCCGACGCGCTCACCAGCGAGAGCCTCGAGTGGACGTCCTTCGTCGACGTCGACCCGAATCCGAGCGACGTCAACGTCGCCGCGGGAGTGGCGGCGATGCGTGAGTTCGGCACCGAGGACGTCGCCATGGTGCTCGTCGGCGGTGGATCGGTGATGGACTGCGGGAAGTACCTGGCCATGGCTGCACCGTCTCGCATCGATGACCTCGCGCTGGCGTTCTCCCCCGAGCTCGATGCCGCCGACAAGATCGACTTCACCACGCTGGCTCCGGCGGCGCGGGTCAGCGCGCCCTGTGTGCCGACGATCGCCGTACCGACCACCTCCGGCACGGCGTCCGAGACCAACGGCGGCGGCCTGATCACCCGGAGCGAGGACCATCGCAAGCTGACCTTCAGCCACCCAGACGTCGCGCCTCGCGCGGTCGTGCTGGACCCGCTGCTCACCGTCGGCCTTCCGCCCGGAGCGACGGCAGCCTGCGGGATGGACGTCCTGACCCACGCGATCGAGGCCTTCACCTCCAAGAAGTCGAACGCCTATGCCGACGGGCTCGCACTGCACGCGATCCGGCTCGCGGGCCAATGGTTGCCCCGGGCCGTGGCGGAGGGTAGCGACGTCGAGGCCCGTGCCTCGATGCAGATCGCTTCCCACCTCGCGGGGCGTGCGTTCTCGTCGGGTCCACTCCTCGGGCTCGTCCACGCCACGGGTCACCCCGTCTCGGGCACCTACGGAGTCGCCCACGGCCAGACCCTCGCCACCATGCTCCCCCACGTCATGCGCTTCAATCGCGAGGTCGTGACAGACCGGTACGCCGAGGTCGGCGTCGCGCTCGGCACGGCCCGCGACGCCCAGGCTGCGATCGAGGCGGTCGAGAAGCTGTCGGCGACCGTGGGCACGGACCGCCGTCTCAGCGACCTCGGCGCCACGCCGGCGGACGTCGACGCGCTGACCACCGATGCGCTCCGCGATCTGATCATCCTGAACACCCCGCGCTACCCGAGCCGCGAGGACGTGCGCCGGCTCTACGAGCTCGCCATGTGAACCAGCGACTCGGACGATGGCTCGACCGGGAACTCGAAGGCACTGCGCGGCACTCCTCTCGCTGAGGGGTGGTGGAGGCTCGGTCCGACATCGGCCACCCCGGCGAAACACCCGTTGCGAACCACGAGAGGAGTCCGATGGCCCCGAACCACGCGACCCGTCCCGACCACCACCGTCTGCCCGTCACCGTTCTGTCGGGATTTCTCGGGGCCGGAAAGACCACGCTGCTCAATCAGGTGCTCAACAACCGGGAGGGACGGCGAGTCGCGGTGATCGTGAACGACATGAGCGAGGTCAACATCGACGCCGCACTCGTCGGACGCGGTGGCGCCGAGCTCTCGCGGACCGAGGAGAAGCTGGTCGAAATGTCGAACGGCTGCATCTGTTGCACGCTGCGAGACGACCTGCTCGCCGAGGTGTCTCGGCTCGCGCAAGAGAGGCGATTCGACTACCTGCTCATCGAGTCCACCGGGATCTCGGAGCCCATCCCGGTTGCGCAGACCTTCACCTTCGAAGACGAGCACGGCGTGAGCCTGAGTCAGGTGTCGCGTCTCGACACGATGCTCACGGTCGTGGACGCGGCGAGCTTCCTGCGTGACTACAACGCCGCCGAGGCGCTCCAAGACCGCGGTGAGTCGCTGGGCGAGGACGACCACCGCACGGTGACCGACCTGCTGATCGACCAGATCGAGTTCGCCGACGTCATCGTGCTCAACAAGCTCGACCTCGTGAGCAAGGATCAGGTGCTCGAGGTCGAAGCCATCGTGAAGGCGCTCAACCCCGGTGCGAAGCTCCTCACGACGACGCGCGGCCAGGTTCCGCTCGACTGGGTGCTCGACACGGGGCTGTTCGACTACGACAAGGCGGAGCGCTCCGCGGGATGGATTCGAGAGCTCCAGGGGGAGCACACGCCGGAGACCGAGGAGTACGGGATCTCGAGCTTCTGCTACCGGACGGCGCAGCCCTTCGACGCCGAGAAGCTCTGGGCCTTCTTTCACGACGAAGCGAACTGGCGCGGGATCCTCCGCTCGAAGGGCTTCTTCTGGGTCGCCGCAGATCACCGGGTCGCCTACGAGTGGGCCCAGGCCGGCGGTGTCGGCAACGTGAACCCCACCGGGATGTGGTGGGCGGCCGTGCCGCGGGACCACTGGGAGCATCCGGCGGATCAGCGTCCCGACGAGCAGCCGGATTGGCATCCGCGCTTCGGCGATCGCGCGCAGCAGATCGTCTTCATCGGCCAGGGGATCGACGAGGCGGCGATCCGCGCCCGCCTCGACGCGTGCCTGCTCGACGAGCGGCTCGCGGCCGCGGACAGCCAGGCGTGGGCAGCGCTCCCGAACCCGTTCCCAGAGCTCCGCATGGCGGAGTAGTCAGCGTTGTCGAGGATCGCGATCTCGGGAGTTCCCGGCGTCTACCGGATCGAGTGCGAGGGCCAGGATGTTGGGGGTGCCCCGGTGGGTGGGCACCATGAAGCCTCCGTCGTTCAGGACGTAGAGGACGTCACGGCCGTCGCGACCGCGCCCCACGACGGCGGAGGTCGGGCCCATCGCGCCCTGGTCCGCGGTCGCGAGCACGCTCCACGCGCCCCCGGGCGAAAGCCGCAACACCCGATTGAGGGGGTGGGTGGTGAGGAACAGCTCGCCGTTGTCGCGAAACGCGAAGTCGTCGGCGCTGACACCGCGGGCGTGGACACGGGGAGCGTCCGGGTCTCCACCGGGGCGGATCGGGATCCGCAGGATCGTGCCCGCGCTCGTGTTGGAGGCGTAGAGATCGCCCTGGAAGACCTGCAGACCGTTGACGCCGGGGAGCCAACGAGATCCAGTGCGCTCGAGAAGGGGGTGCTCGAGCCAGAGCGTCACGTCCCCTCGCGCTCGGTCGACGCGCCAGATCCTCGGCGCGGCCGAGTCGGCCACAAAGATCCCGCCCTGCGGACCGATCGCGATGCCGTTGGGCCAGACGTCGGTCGCGAGCCCGGCAAAGAGCGAGGCATCGCCATCGCGGGACACCCGCCAGACGCCTCGCCGCTCGCGGTCGCGGGCGCCCACGGTGACGAAGAGGTCGCCCTCCGCGTCGAGAGCCAGCGCGCCGACGTACCCATCGAAATCGCGCATGCGAAACGGGCCGGCCGGAATCGTCGCAAAGAGCGCGCGGTCGCCCTCCGGCGTGACTCGCCACACCTCGCCCCGGGTGAGCAGCGAGACGTAGAACGAGCCGTCGCGATCGAGGACGATGCTCTCGAAGAGCTCCGGGTTCGCCTCGGGGAACTCCGCGACGATGCGCGCCGGCGCCGGGTCGAGGGGAGCGTCGGGGACGAAAACGAGCGCGCGGAGCAGCGCCTCGATCCAGATCGGCGCCGACAGGACGACGACGAGGAGTGCGCCCAGGGTGGCGAGGGTCGCCCGCTTCACCGGCGTCGGTTCGCGGTCAGCGGATGAACTCGCCCGAGGGGTGCGAGCGCGGGAAGCTCCGCACGTAGTCGAGGAAGCGACCCAGGACCCGGTCGGCCGGGACGACCTTGTCGAGCCGGAAGCGGATCGTGTTCATGATGGGTGTGTCTTCCTCGATGAGACCGAGAAAGAACTGCTCGCCCATCTCGAGCATCTGCGCGGACGGCGGCCCCCCGGTCGACCCCTGTGGGTCCGTGGCCGTCACGACGAATCCACGGGTCGAGCCGTCGGGCTGGGGGACGCCGGCGAACATCGTCATCAACGGCACGCCCATCAACGTCCCCGAGAGGGCGATCACGTTGGTGCCAAAGACCTGGACGTGTTGTTCGAACGCGCCGAGTTTCGGGTCGCGGAAGCGGACGTCGTACTCGAGGCCCTTGGGGCCGAACGCGACTGCGTCGTAGTCGATGTCGACCTCGAGACCGTGCACCACGCGCAGGTGCTGGAAATCCACCGAGTTGGTCAAGAGAGACCAGGGATCCACGGGGTGGGGTGTGGCGTCGGCGACGCGATAGACGAGGTCATCTGCCGATCGCGCGAAATGCGGGAGCTCCGTGTCGGGGCGCGTGCCGTTGTAGATCCAGACCAGCCCGAGCGCCTCGGCGACCGGGAAGCTGAAGAGCTGGGTTCCGGTGGGGATCGCGTCCCCGCTCGGGATCTCGATGCAACGACCGGCGCGGTCGTAACACCAGTGGTGGAAGCGACAGCGAAGCTGGTCGCCGACGACGTCGCCGACACTCAGATCGGCGCCGAGGTGACGGCAGTAGGCGCTCGTCGCCGCCGGCTCACCGCTCTCGCCGCGGTAGACCGCGACGCGACCGTCGAGAAACTCGCGCCCGATCACCGAGGCCGACGCGAGCTCATCGCTGCGCGCCACCGGGTACCAGCACTCGTCGTAGCCGCCGTCGCCCGCCGGGGGGATGACCTGGCCGCGCTTGCCCTCGGGCGGGGTTCCGGCTTCGTGGTACTCGCTGCTCGCCATGTTCCCCCTCACGCGTCCGGGCGCCGAAGCGGCAGCATCCGCGGCGTGGACCCACAATGGTACCCGAGCCCGTCGGGTCGTTCACCGCAAGGGGGCGGGCCGCGGTGGGGTGCATGCGACGGCCGGGCTGGCGAGACGACAGACAGGGCCCAGGCTACGGTGCGGGCGTTCAGAAGACGTAGCGAATCCAGCCCCGGACGTTGCGCGGATTGCCCGGCGTGAAGTGGAAGTCCCCGATCCCCGCGCCGCCCCCGGCTGGCGGGCAGGCGGCCACGGTGCCCACTTCGCTGGGCGCGCAGGACTCGTAGTAGAACTCCGAGCTGCGCCACTTCGTGTCCGTCAGATTCTCGAGCGCGAGCCCGACCTCGAAGGGGCCGTAGCGGTAGCGGGCGCCGAGATCGAGCACGGTGTAGCTGGAGAGCTTGGGGTCGCGGAAGTCCTCGCTGGCGTAGCGATCGCCGAGCGATCGCACGCTGAGCTCGGCATGGAATCCCTTGGCGCGAACGCCGACGGCCCCTTTGGAGACAAAGCGCGGCGCCTGGGGGACGGGGTCGTTCCCCGACGTGAAGCGCGCCGAGGTGTAGGCCACATCGCCGCGCAGGTAGAGCCAGTCGAGGAGGTCGGCGTGGGTCGCGAACTCGACGCCCAGCCGGCGAGATCGGCCCCCCGACTCGGTGGTGCCCGCGTCGCCCACGAAGACGAGCTCGTCCTCGAGCTCGAGCCAGAAGCCGGCCATCGAGAGCGTGACCCGGTCGAACAGACGCGTGCGCAGGCCGATCTCGGCGCCCGGCGCCCGGGCGAGGATGCGCTCGTCGTCGACCCCCGCGCGCGCATCGTTCGAGTGGAAGCCGATCCCGAAGTTCAGGAAGAGCTCGAGTTCACGCAGGGCGGCGATGTCGCTCGCCAGGGGTGCGTCGACCGCGAAGGGCGACAGCACCAGGTTGGCCTTGGGGAGCCAGATGCGATCGTCACCGTTCCCGTCGGCGGCGCCCGGGATCCGGCTGTCGACGTCGAAGAAGAAGCTCTCGAAGCGGAGTCCGCCCACGAAGCGGACCCACTCCAAGGGAAAGAGCTCGATCTCGACGTAGGGCCCGAGCGACAAGATCTCGACGTCGTCGTCGCTGGTGAACCCGGTGACCTCGCGTCGCGTCTGGTTCCCGAGCCGCACCCGCGCGTCGTCGTAGCGCCACTCGAAGCCGGCGCGCACGCCCCCGAGCCAGGGCACCTCGAGGAGCTGGCGGTACTCGAGCCGCCCGCCGGTATAGATCCGGTCGTCTCGCTGGATGATCCCATCCCCGGCCGCCGGATCGTCGAGTGCGTAGGTGAAGTTCGAGTAGAGATCGAGATCGTAGTAGGCGAGGTAGGTGTTGGCGACGACGCGGCTGTTCTCGGTCGGCTCCCAGTCGAGCTGCAGCTTGGCCTGGATGCGCGTCGTGTCGCCGCCTTCCGTGGGATCGAGCGAGCCGAAGCGGCTCAGGTCTCCATCGTTCACGAGTCGCTCCGGGACGAGGCCCGAGGCGTCCCAGTCGGCCGTGTATCCGAGGGCGTGGCCGGAGAGCCGGAGCGTGGGGGAGAGCCGCAGGTCGCCGCGCCCAAAGAGCGAGAAGCGCCAGAGGTCTTCGTCGTTCCGAAACGGGCCGTCGGTGTGGTAGGCCTCGAAGGAGAGGAGGCTGTTGGCGTCGGGGTCCGGACCGCCAAAGACCCCGAAGCGCGGCGAGACGACGCCCACCGTCCGGTAGGTGTACCACTCGCCCCCCTCGACCTTCACGAGCGACTCGTCGAGCCGCTCGAAAGGCACGTACTCGATCGTGGCGGCGGTCGCGAAGTCCCCGAAGCGCGCCGAGTACGGGCCCTTCGCGACGTCGAGCTGTTCGACGGTCTCCTTGGTGACGAAGTGGAGGTCGAGGTAGCCCTGACCGTGGGCGTGGCTGCGCAGATTGATGGGCACCCCGTCGAAGTAGATGGCGAGATCCGTGCCGTGGTCCGCGTCGAAGCCGCGGAGGAAGTACTGCTCCGCCTTGCCCCCGCCGGTGTGCTGCGCGGTGAGGGCGCCGGGGACGGCCTCCAGCATCTGCCCGCCGCTTTCGAGGGGCCGCAGCTCGAAGTCCTCGGCGGGAACCGTCATCGTGGAGCTCGCCGTGACGGGGCGAGGTGCCGTGACGAGGACCTCCACGATGTCGTCGGGGGGACCCGCCTCCGGCGCCGGCTCCTCCGGTGCGATCTCGGCTGCGCGAGCGTCGGGCGCCGGCTGCTGCTGTGCGGCCGCGGGCTCGCCCGGGGCGAGGCACGTGGCCACGAACCCGGCGACGAAGAGTTTCCCAGCAGGCGACACGGCAGGGCACGATACGAACGCCCACCGAGACCGACTACGGATCGGTTTTCACGGCCGCGAGGGCAGCGAACCCCGGTGGGCGATTGCAGTTCGCCGACGTCTACCCGAGACGGAGGAGGAGCCGTAGCCAGTGCTCCGTCAGGTGGTGGAGTGGATCGGCCGCGAGCCAGAGCAACGCGGGCACGCCCGCGGCCGCCGCCCACGCCACCCATCGCGACGAGGTGTCGTGCCGGGGATCCCCGAGGAGGCTCTGCACCCGCGCTTCGACGTGGGGTCCGCCGAAGGCGGGCAGCGCATAGGGCGTCGTCGGCGACGCCGACCCCGCGAGCCGTTCCACGGCCAGCAGGGTCTCGGCGACCGCGAGGCGCGACCCGGCTCGCTCGGCCGCCCGCTCGTCACAGGCCTGCTCCGTGGCGAGCGCGAGCTCCGCCAGGATCGCCCGCCTCACGCTCGGCCAGAGCGGGAAGGAGAGCAGCTCGGCCGCGGTCCGACGCAGCGGGTCGCGTCGCTCGAGATGCGCACGCTCGTGCAGGATCACGACCTCGAGCTCTCGGGGGCTCAGGGCCTCTGCCAGCGCAGAGGAGACCCAGACCTCGCGGCGCCCGAAGCCGGCGGCGAGGGAGAAGGGAAGCGTCGACGGCGCGACCGAGAACGTTCCGCAAGGCCCCGAGGCCCCGGTCGCGCGCAGGGCGGACAGGACGCGACGCGTGCGGAGCAGGGTGACCCCGCCCTTCGCGAGGACGAGGCCCACGACGCTCGCTGCCAGTGCGAGGATCGCGACCACCGGCGCCTGCAACGCACCCGTCCAGTGGACCAGACAGAGATGAGGGTGGTCGCCGTGGCCGAGGCAGTGGTCGCCGTGCCCCAGGAGGGCGGTCAGACCGGGCGCGAGGCACACGAGCACGAGCAACGTGGGCATCGCGGACGGTGCGACGGCGGCGGACAGGGCGATCTCCGCCCGTCGTCTCGGGTGGAGTGCGGAGCGCCACGCGGAGGCGGTGCGCCACCCGATCGTCACGACCAAGGAGGTCAAGGCCGCGAAGCCGAGCCACGCCGCTGCGATGAGCCCGAGGGTGGGTAGTGCACCGGTCATGACCCGTCCTCGGTCCGCCGGCGGCGCTCGCGAACGAGCGCCTCGAGCTCGTCGAGGGTCGCGGCCCCGGTGCGCTCGGCGAAGTCGACGAAGGTCGAGACGAGCAGCGGAGGGTCGACTCCGGGCACGCGGTGGACGAGCTCTTCGAGGGCATCCCCCAGCCACTCGGAGCGGGACACGCGTGCGCGGTACTCGTAGGCCCGGCCCACCTTGCGTCGCTCCGCGAGCTCCTTGCGAACGAGGCGTTCCATCGTGGACTGGACCGTGTTCCGCGCGAGGCCGCGCGGCTCGCCCACCGCGGCGTGCATCGTCGTGACGTCCGCCGGACCCGCGTCCCAGAGCGCCTCCAGGACCGCGATCTCGAGCCGACCGAGCACCACCGGGTGCCTTCCCATCCCGCATTCCCTCCGCTGCGCCGGGCGAGACCCTACCACGCCGACGCGAGGGCGTTCGCCGGCGGCGTGCGAGACCGGTCGGGTTGATCACTCGCCCCCGCGTCCCGTAGCATCGCGGCCTCTGGGAGGATCCCGTATGAAGCCGATCCGCTATATCGACCTGATCGACGAGACCTATCAGTCGAAGGGCTACCCCGCCTACGACTGGTCGGAGAACGCGGACGCGCCGCTGGTGAGACTCGCGAAGCCGCTCTCCGAATGTACGGTCTCGATGCTCACGAGCGGGGGCATCTCCCACAACAGCCGCGAGCCCTTCAACCCCACCGCCAAGAACGACTTCCGTCTCGACGAGATCGACCCGCACTCGTCGGGGGACGCGTTCACGCTGAGCGACGCGTACTACGACACCAGAGACGGGGAGAAGGATCTGAACGTGATCTTTCCCCTGGTGCGGCTCCGGGAGCTCGCCGCCGAAGGGCGGATCGGGCGCGTGGCCGATCGGCTGTGGAGCGGCTTCATGGGCCGGATCTACAAGCGGTCCACGGTCATCGGAGAGGCCGCCCCGCGGTTCGCGGAGGCGCTGCGCGAGGACGGGGTCGACGTGCTCGTCCTCGTCCCCGCCTGACCCCTCGATCACCAGACCGTCGGTCTGGTCTCGAGGGTCGTCGAAGAGCACGGCGTGGTGACCGTCAACGTGTCGACGGGCCGCGACATCACCGCACGGGTCCGACCGCCCCGCTCGGTCTTCGTGAACCACCCGATGGGCAACCCCTTCGGGCGCCCCGGAGAGGAGAAGCTCCAGCGCGAGATCCTGCTCGCGGCGCTCGAGATGGCCGCGAGCTGTACCGAGGCGGGCACGATCGTCGACCTGCCCTACGACTGGGGAGAGACGATCCCCACCATCTATGACCTCGAGGACGCGTTCAGGATCAGCGCCCCGGATCCGCAGACCGGGAAGCAGCGTACCTAGCTCAGCGCGAGGCGTCGCGGGTGGGCGTCTCCACATCCCCCGGTAGACGGCCGGCGAGGAGCTCGGCGAGGGGCGCGCTCCCCTCGAAGCGGGCGAGGACGAGCTTGACGCCCGCGGTGATCGGCGTGGCGAGGAACATGCCGACGACACCCCACAGCGTGCCCCAGAAGATCAACGAGAGCAGGATCGCGACGGGGTGCAGGTCGAGCGCGTCCCCCATCCACCAGGGTTCGAGAACGTTGCCGATCCCGATCTGGATGGCGCCGGGGACGAGGATGGCGGCGACCGCGCTCGTCCCCGAGACCTCGGGGCTCACGACGACGACCGGGAGGGGCAGCAAGGTCGCGATGACCGAGCCGATGCTGGGGATGAAGTTCAGGAGAAACGCCAGCACACCGAAGGTCACCGCGAGCGGGATGCCGAGCAGGACCAGGACCGTTCCCACCAGGACGCCCGTCATGGCGGACACGACCAGCTTGGTGACGAGGTAGCGCTCGACGCTCCGACGCACGGCCGCGAGGGTGGAGCCGGCGGGGGACTCGCTCGAGAACCCGCCCAGGAAGAGAAAGATCACGAAGACCAGGACGAGGAAGGACTGGGAGAGCACGCCGAGCAGGGCGCTGCTCGTGCTGGCGAGCACGCTGCGCACCGTGCCCACCGGGATCTCGCGCAGATCGGCGCCGCGTTCGCCGAGGCGCGCCGCCAGCTCCTCGGGCAACCATCCCGTGACGCGGTCGATCATCAGCCCGAGTTGGCGCACGTACGCCGGCGCGCTGTCCGCGAGCTCCGCGAGGGACGCGCCCACCAGGCCGCCGACCAACGAGAGCAGCGCCAGCCCGAGCACCAGGGTGACGGGGAGCGCCAACCAGCGCGGCACCCGCATCCGCCCCACGAGCCACTCCACACACAGCGAGAGCCCCAGCGCGACGAAGAGCGCCAGCACGAAGGGGATGAGCGCCGGCCGCAGCCAGTAGAGGGCGAACCCGGTCGCAACGGTCGCGAGCACCGCCAGACTGATGGTCTGGACGCGTTGGTCGCCGTCTCCGTCGCGCGGACTCACGCTCCCCCCTTCGAGCGTGTGGATCTTGCAGGTTGTGCGGGGGGAAATCATCCGGTCCGGGCGCCCCTGCGGGGAGCGCGCGGTCGTCCGGCTACGCGTCGTCCTCCGCGACGACTCGGGTGCCCGCAGCGCCCTCGAGCACGCGTCGGGCGTCTTCGAGACGCCCGATCGCGGCGCGTCCGCCCCACTCGACGAAGCGACAGGCGGCCTCGGCCTTGGGCCCCATCGAGCCGGGGTCGAGCTCCAGCGCCCGCAGCTGCGACGGGGTGGCCTCGGAGATCGGCTCGTCGTCGCTGGGCCAACGCGCGTACACCCCGGCGACGTCCGTCAGCAGCAGCAGCCAGTCGGCCCCGAGCTCCGCGGCCAGGAGCGAGGAGGTCAGGTCTTTGTCGATCACCGCTTCGACGCCCACCGGGGCGCCCAGCTCGTTGCGCACGACCGGCACCCCGCCGCCGCCCGCGCACACCACCAACACTCCCGCCTCCACGAGCAGCCGGATGGCCGCGAGCTCGCGCACGCGCACCGGCTCGGGCGAGGCCACCACGCGCCGCAGCCGCCCGTCGTGTGTCGGGGCAAAGGTCCAGCCGAGGCGCGCCTCGAGCTCTCGCGCCGTGGCCTTGTCGAGGGCGGGGCCGACCGGCTTCGAGGGCGCGTCGAAGGCGGGGTCGTGGGGGTCGACCTCCACCTGGGTCAGGAGGGTGGCCACCGCGCTGCTGGGGAAGACCCCGGAGAGCTCGCTCTCGAGCAGGTATCCGATCTGGCCCTCCGTCTCGGCGCCGAGGACGTCGAGGGGGTAGGGATCGACCGCCCCGTGGGCGTGCGCCTGCATCGCGAGCAGCCCGATCTGCGGCCCGTTGCCGTGGGTGACGACGATGTCGTGGGCGCGCGCGATGTCGGCCAGCGCCGAGACGGCCCCGGCGACCCGCTGGCGCTGGGCGCCCGCGTCGAGGCGTTCTCCCCGGCGCGCGATGGCGTTGCCGCCCAGGGCGATCACGACCCTCACCGCTCCCCGCCTGCG
>JANQRO010000248.1 GCA_028284525.1 Myxococcota bacterium
GAATCGATCCCCCGCCGGGTGCTGCGCACCGTCGAGGCCCACCCGGGTCTGGGGGCCGAGCTGGCGCGCCAGTGCGGCGCGGCGATGGCGCGGCTCCACCGCGCGCCGCTGGCCGACGCCCCGCCGCTCCCCGGTCCGAGCGGTGAGCCGCCGACGGGCTACGCCCTCGCGCTCACCCGTCTGGCCCTCGCCGAGCTGCTCCAGCCCTCCCCGGCGCTGCGGCTGGTGGCGCACTGGCTCGAACGCAACGAGCCCCCGGCGAGCCCCGAGTGCGTGGTCCACAGCGATTTCCGCAACGGCAACATCATCGTCGGCCCCGACGGACTGCGCGCGGCCCTCGACTGGGAGGTGTGTCGGCGGGGCGACCCGATGGAAGATCCCGCGTGGATGTGTGTGCGGATGTGGCGTTTCCGAAACGACGACCTCGAGGTGGGGGGCTTCGGCCATCGCGAGGACCTGCGCGCGGGCTACGAGGAGGCGGGTGGGGTGTGGGACGAGGAGCGCTTCCACTGGTGGAAGGTCCTCGGCACGGTGAGCTGGGGCCTCGGCCTGGCCCACCAGGCGAAGCAACACCTCGACGGCACCCTGCGCTCGATCGTGCTCGCCGCCAGCGGCCGCCGGGTGGCCGAGCTCGAATACGACGCCCTCATGCTCCTGCGCGGCCGTCTCGGCGCCTGACCACCGCGCTCGGCCCTCCGTGCTGGACGCGCGCGGCGCGGCTCTCATAGACTGTGCCGGCCGGCGCCCCGCCGGCCCGCGCTGCCCACCGGCACGGTGTGGCGGCCCGGACCCCCAGCAAGGAGAGACCCTCTTGAAGCTTCTCAACTCGTTCGGCCCCAACCCGCGGATGGTGCGGATGTTCCTCGCGGAGAAGGGAATCGAGCTCGATCTCGTGGAGCACGACCTGATGGGCGGCGAGAACCGCCGGCCGCCCTACACCGACAAGAACCCCGGGGGACAGATGCCCTCCCTCGAGCTCGATGACGGTACCGTGATCGCGGAGACGGTGGTCATCTGCGACTTCCTCGAGGACCACCATCCGACCCCGGCTCTGATCGGCGCCAACCCCACCGAGCGCGCCGAGGCCCGGATGTGGAACCGGCGGATCGAGCAACGGATCACCGAGAACATGTACAACGGCTTCCGGTTCTCGGAGGGTCTCGAGATCTTCAAGGACCGCATGGTGTGCCGGCCCGAAGCCGCGGAGGGGCTCAAGGCGATGGCCGCCGACGGGCTCTCCTGGCTCGACAAGCAGCTCGAGGGCAAGCAGTTCATCTGCGGCGACCGCCTGACGATCGCGGACCTCGTGCTCTACTGCTGCACCGATTTCGCCGCGGGCGTGGGCCAGACGATCGATCCCTCCCTCAAGAACGTCACCGCCTGGTTCGAGCGTATGGACTCGCGCCCGAGCGCGAAGGCGAGTCTCCACCCGGCCGCCGGGCAGGTGGGCATGAAAGGCTGAGCCATGTTCATGAAGGCGTACGGGGCCCAGACCTACGCCGCGATGCGCATCGTGGCGGGGTTTCTGTTCCTCTGGCACGGCACCCAGAAGCTGTTCGACGTCCCCGCCGAATTCCCCTACCCGCTGGACGCCATGATGGGCACCGCGGGTGTGCTCGAGCTGGTGGGGGGCGTGTTGATCCTGGTCGGGTTCATGACCCGGTGGGCGGCGTTCGTGTGCAGCGGACTGATGGCGGCAGCCTACTGGCTCGCCCACGGGACCAAGGCCTTCTTGCCGATCCTCAACGAAGGGGAGCTGGCGGCGCTCTACTGCTTCGTCTTCCTCTGCATCTCGGCGAAGGGCCCCGGGATCTGGAGCATCGACGGGCCCGACAAGTAGCGTCTCGCCACCGCGAGCCGCCTCGCCCGTCCCGGGCGGGGCGGCTCTATGTCGTCCTGGCGCGCGCTCGGCTCCGCTGGCTCTCGGTGCCGCGCTTCTGGGTCTTCGCCCACGAATCGCGCAACGTGACGGTGCGGTTCACCAGCAGTCGCTCGGGGGTCGAGTCGGGGTCGACGCTGAAGTAGCCGAGACGTTCGAACTGGAAGGTCGTGCCCGGTGCGGCCGCCGCCAGACTCGGCTCCGCGAGACCGCCGTCGACGCGCTCGAGGGAGTCGGGCGCGAGGCCTTCGACGAAGTCGCCCCCGCGCGCGCCCGGATCCGCCTCGGAGAAGAGCGGGTTGTAGAGCCGGGCCTGGATCGGCACCGCGTGCTTGGCGGAGACCCAGTGGAGGGTGCCCCGCACGCGGCGCCCGTCGGGTGCGTTGCCCCCGCGCGACTCCGGGTCCCAGCGACAGCGCAGCTCCACCACCTCCCCCGCCTCGTCCTTCACCACCTCGGTGCAGGTGACGAGACACGCGTAGCGGAGACGCACCTCGCGGCCCGGTGCGAGCCGGAAGAACTTCCGCGGCGGATCCTCGAGAAAGTCGTCGCGTTCCACGTACACGACCCGCGAGAACGGGACCCGCCGCGTCCCCGCGCTCTCGTCCTCGGGGTTGTTGACGGCGTCGAAGGACTCCTCCCCGTCCTCGGGGTAGTTCTCGATCACCACGCGCAAGGGGCGGAGCACGGCCATCACGCGGGGGGCCACCCGGTTCAGGTGCTCGCGCACGTAGTATTCGAAGCGCGAGAGCTCGATCAGGTTGTCGCGTTTGGTGAGCCCGACGCCGCGGCAGAACGCGACGATCGCCTCGGGGGGCACCCCGCGGCGTCGCAACCCGGAGAGGGTGGGCATCCGCGGGTCGTCCCAGCCCGCGACGTGCCCTTCTTCCACCAGCCGCCGCAAGAAGCGTTTCGAGAGCACCGTGTGGCTCAGGTTGAGCCGCGCGAACTCGGTCTGCTCTGGCGTCGATGGCGTATCGAGCTGGGCGAGGATCCAGTCGTAGAGGGGGCGGTGGTCGGCGAACTCCAGGGTGCAGAGCGAGTGGGTGACCTCCTCGATCGCATCGGAGAGCCCGTGGGCGAAGTCGTAGAGGGGGTAGATCTTCCAGGTGTCGCCGGTGCGGTGGTGCTCCGCGTCCTGGATCCGGTAGAGGATCGGGTCGCGCATCGGCAGCACCGAGGAGGCCAGGTCGATCTTCGCCCGCAGCACCCGCGCGCCGCTCGGGAACTCACCGGCGCGCATACGGCGGAAGAGGTCGAGATTCTCTTCGACGCTGCGCGCGCGGCCCGGGCTCGGCCGTCCCGGCTCGGTGAGCGTGCCGTTGTACTCGCGCATCTCCTCGGGGCTGAGGTCACAGACGTAGGCCTTGCCCTGGGTGATCAGGTCTTCGGCCCACGCGTAGAGCCGTTCGAAGTAGTCGGAGGCGAAGCGACGGCGCTCGCCCCAGTCGAAGCCCAGCCATCGCACGTCGGCTTCGATGGCGCGGACGAAGTGATCCTCTTCGGCGCTCGGATTGGTGTCGTCGAAACGCAGGGTGCAGACCCCGCCGAACTCCTCGGCGACGCCGAAGTTCAGACAGATCGAACGCGCGTGGCCGATGTGGAGGTAGCCGTTGGGCTCGGGGGGGAAGCGCGTGACGACCCGGCCGCCGTGCTTCCCGCTCGCGACGTCGGCCGCGATCACCTCGCGGACGAAGTCGACCGCGCCGGTCTCGTTGTCGTCCAAGACGTCCCCCCGGCTCCCGCCCCGCCCGCACGGACCGAGCGATCCCGAGGCGCGGAGTCTACGGGTCCACTCGGCGGCCCTCAAACACCCGTGAGGTGACCGAGGAGCGCTTCGTTGACGGCGTCGGCGGCCTCGAGGGCCACGGCGTGGCCGGCGCTCGACACGACGACACACTTGGCGCGGGGCAGCGCCTGGGAGAGGGCTTCGGCGCCGGGGGTCAGGAGGTCGTGACCCCCGGCCACGATCAGCGTCGGCACCCCGATGGACGCGAGGTCGGTTTCCCGAGACCCGGACCACGCGGCGAGGCCAGCGGCCCAGCGACGCATCGCCGGGGGGGACACGCGCCCCGCGGTCTCCGCCAACCCGGTCTCGACCCGGGCGCGCGCCCGCGGGTCGCCGAGGGTGTCTTCGGAGAAGAGCCAAGGCGCGATCACCTTCGCCACCAGCGTGGGATCCCCGCGCTCGGCGGCGGCGCACCAGAGATCGATCACGGCGAGCAGCCGCGGCGTGGCGTGTACGAAGGGCGTCACCAGGGTGAGCGACCGCACCTGCTCGGGCGCGCGCAGCGCCCACTCGATCGCCACGGCGGCGCCGAGGCTCGCGCCGACCACGTGGACCGACTCGCCACCGACGCACGCGGCGTCGTCCGCGGCGGTGGCGACCTCGTAGGACTCGGCCTCGGGGGCGTCCGAGAGGCCCACGCCGCGGGGATGGATGCCCACCACCGCGAAGCGCTCGGCGAGGGCGGGGACCTGCCGAGCGAAGGCGCCCATGTCGGTACCAAAACCCGGCAGCAGCACGACCTCCCGGCCCTCTCCCTGTCGCGGCACCTCGAGGGCCACACCCGGTGCGACCTCGACGAGGCCACGACGCCGCTCGGCGTAGGCGAGGACGTCCTCCTTGGTGACACGACCCCCGGGTCCGGTCCCCGAAACGACGCTCGGGTCGAGACCGAGCTTCTTGGCCGCGGCGCGAGCCGCGGGGGCGACCGCGATCCGACCGGGCTTCGCCGTCGGCGCCGACCCGGCTGCGGGAGGCGAAGCGGCGGCGGCCACGGGCGCGGCGGGCGCGTCTTCGGGGCGGTGGTGCTCGCGGTGGAACGCGTCGGCGTCGAAGGGGGCCTCCATCGAATCGGCGATCGCGCCGAGCAACGAGCCACAGGGGAGCAGCGCGTCGGGGTCGGGATCGACGTAGATGTGACGCAGCACCCCGGACGCCGTCGCCTCGACCTCCACCTCCGCCTTCTCGGATTCGATGATCAGGACCGTCTGGCCCTTCTCGACGGTGCCGCCGATCGGGATCGGCCAGTCGAGCACCTTGCCCTCGCTCATCGTCAGGCCGAGCTTGGGCATCGCGATCGGGGTGGTCACGTCGCGTTCAGCCCATCTCGCCCACGGCGCCCAGCACCTGCTCCACCGACGGCATGTAGGCCTTTTCGAGCACGCCGGCGAAGGGCACCGGGGTGTGGGGCGCGGTCACGCGTTTCACCGGCGCGTTCAGAAAGTCGAAGCCCCGGTCGACACAGAGCGCCGCGATGTCGCTGGCGATCCCACAGCGCGGTGTCGCCTCGTCGATCACCACCAGCCGCCCGGTCTTCTCGAGGCTCGCCAGGATGGTGTCCTCGTCCAGCGGCGCGAGCGAGCGGAGGTCGACCACCTCGGCCTCGACCCCGTCGCCGGCGAGCCGCTCGGCCGCCTTGAGCCCGAGCTTCACGGTCGCGCCCATCCCGACGATCGTGACGTCTCCGCCCTCGCGCACGACGGCGGCGCTCCCCAGCGGGGTCTCGTAGTCGCCCTCGGGCACCTCGCAGCTGTCGTTCAGGATGCCCTTGGGCTCGCAAAAGATCACCGGGTCGTCGTCGCGGATCGCGGCGAGCAGGAGCCCCTTGGCGTCCTTCGCGTTGGAGGGGATCACGGTCTTGAGCCCGGGGATCCCGGCGGTCATCCAGTACAGCGACTGTGAGTGCTGCGCTGCGGCCTGCATACCGGCGCCGGTGAGGGTGCGCACCGTGAGCGGCACGCGCGCCTTGCCGCCGAACATGTAGCGGAGCTTGCTCGCCTGGTTGAGCAGGGGGTCGAGACAGACCCCGATGAAGTCGATGAACATCAGCTCGGCCACCGGGCGAAGCCCCGTCGTCGCGGCGCCGACCGCCGTCCCGATGAGACCCATCTCGCTGATCGGCGTGTCGAGCACACGGTCGGGGAAGGCCTTCACCAGGCCCTTGGTCATCCCGATCACGCCCCCCGCTTCGTCGACATCGTCGCCTTCGCGGTTGCCACCGCCGGCCACGTCTTCGCCCATCAGCACGACGTCGGGGTCGCTCTGCATGGCGATCTGGAGGGCTTCGTTGATTGCGTGGGTCGTCGCCAGGGTTCTTGCCATGGGGGATCTCCGGTCCCTAGGGATTCACGTAGACGTCGGTGAGCACTTCTTCGGGGCCCGGGAGCGGCGCGGCTTCGGCGGCCTCGATCGCCGCCTCGAGCTCGCTCGCCACCGCGCCGTCGATCTCGCGCAGGTCGTCGGGATCGACCAGCCCCGCCTCGACCGCCCGCGACTCGAAACGATCGAGGGGGTCGCGGTTCTGCTTCCAGTCCTCGGCCTCGTCCTTCGAGCGGTAGGCCAAGGGGTCGCCGATGTAGTGTCCGTAGAACCGGTAGGTCTTGCACTCGAGGAGTGTCGGGCCCTCGCCCTTGCGGGCCCGCTCGATCGCCTCGCCGGCCTTTTCGTAGACGTCGAAGAAGTCCATCCCGTCGGCGATCAGGCTGTGCATGCCGTAGGAGACCGAGCGGTCGGCGATGTCCTTCACCGGCACCACGAACGAGGTGGGGGTGAATTCGCCGTATCCATTGTTCTCGACGACGTAGACCACCGGGAGCTTCCAGTTGGAGGCCATGTTGAGCGACTCGTGGAACTGGCCCTGGTTGCTCGCGCCGTCGCCGAAGAAGGCGATCGAGACCCCGCCGGTCTTTTTCTGCTTGGCGGTCAGGCCCGCGCCGGTCGCCAGCGGGATCCCGCCGCCCACGATCCCGTTCGCCCCGAGCATGCCCTTGTCGATGTCGGCGATGTGCATCGACCCGCCCTTGCCCTTGCACACCCCGGTGGAGCGCCCGAAGAGCTCGGCCATCATCCCGGCGACGTCGACGCCCTTGGCAATGCAGTGGCCGTGGCCGCGGTGGGTCGAGCCGACGAAGTCGTCGTCGCCCAGGTGGCTGCACACGCCCACCGCGACGGCCTCTTCTCCGGCGTAGAGGTGGAGGAAGCCGCCGAGCTTCCCGGCCGAGACCAGGTCGTTCAGCTTCTCTTCGAAGGCGCGGATCATACGCATGCGCCGGTAGGCCTCGAGCAGGCGCTCGCGGTTGAGGTCCATGGGGGTCTCCCGGGTCTTCGGCGCGCGCTCCCGGACGACCTGCCCGACGGGCGACGCAGCCCGGGGAATCATGCCACCGGGCCGCGGGTTTTAGAAGCTCATTCGAGCAGGCGTTCGCGCAGCCGGGCGCGCTCGGCGGGGCCGCAGCGCAGGGGCCCCTCGAGGTAGGCGTCGATCGAACCGCAGATCGCCTCCGCCTCCTCGAGGGCCGAGCCCAGGTAGAGCGGGTCGGCGTCGACCAGGGGGCGCAGCACCTCGCGCGGGATGGGCGGTGCGCCGCGTTCTTCGTAGATCCGCTGCTGCTCCACCAGGACGCCGTCGGCGTCGAAGTGGGTGCGGCTCAGGAGGTAATCGTCCATCACTTCGTCTCGGGAGACGCCCAAGGCGAAGAGCAGCATCGCCACCCCGAAGCCCGTGCGGTCCTTGCCGGCGGCGCAGTGGATCAGGATCGGGCCGTCGGCCCGCGCCACCTCGCGCAGCAGGGCCGCGTACTCGGCGTGGTGGTCCCGGGCGAGGTCCCGGTTGATCTGGAACATCATCTCGGTCATCAGCGAGGCGCTGGCGTCGCCGGTCAGGAGCTTTTCGCGGTAGGCGCCGGCGCTCCCCGGGTAGAGGCCGAGGTTCACCACCCGCTCGCGCTCCCGGGGCAGCAGCGCACTCGGCGCGCGCTCGAGCTCCTCCACGTCCCGCAGGTCGATGATGCGGTCGAGACCGAGGGCGCCGATCGCCCCGCGGTCGGCGTCGGACAGCTTCGAGAGCTGACCCGAGCGGTAGAGCTGGCCCCAGCGCACCACGCGGTCCTCGGCGGCGCGGTAGCCGCCGAAGTCGCGGAAGTTGGTGGCTCCCTCGAGGGGGAGACCGCGCTCGCGCGCGTCGCTCGGGGTCGCGGGGTCCGGCACGCGGAGGAGCCTAACGGATTCTGCGCCCGACCCCGCCCCCGGCGCGGTCGTCTCGCGAGCAGCGCCCTGCGCTTCGCGTTAGCCTCGTCGCTCGGTGATCCCGTCCCGTTCTCGTGTCCTCGTGTCTGGAGGCAGACCATGAGCGTCCGCATCGGCCTCGGCATCTCGACCTTCCCCTTCCGGAGCCCCTCGAGCTTCTTCCGATGGGCCGAGCTCTGCGAGGACAAGGGCGTCGATTCGCTCTGGCAGACCGACCGACTGGTGTCCCCCGACGCCTACCTCGAGGCGGTCTCCGCCGTCGCGACTCTCGCCGGCATCACCGAACGCGTCCGCTTCGGGATGAACGCCGTCGTGGCTCCGCTGCGCGACCCCCTCGTCCTGGCCAAGCAGTGCGCGACGATCGATTTTCTGAGCGGGGGGCGCATGCTTCCGATGTTTGGCGTCGGCTATCCGGGCGCCGCCGAGTGGCGCGCCACCGGCCGCAATCCCAAGACCCGCGGCCGACAGGCCAACGAGATGTTCGAGCTGATGGCGCGGCTGTGGCGCGAAGAGAAGGTCACCTTCGAGGGCGAGTTCTACCGCTACGAAGAGGCCACCATCGCGCCGCGACCGATCCAGCAGCCGATGCCGCTCTGGATCGGCGGCAACTCGAAAGCCGCAATCCAACGCACCGCCCGTCTCGGCAACGGTTGGATCGGCGGGATCGCGACCCCGGACCAGACGCGTCAGGTGATCCGCGACATCAAGGCCGAGCTCGAGGTGACGGGGCGCGAGATCGACTCCGACCACTTCGGCGCGAGCCTCGCGTACCGCGTCGGGAGCTGGGACGACGAGGCCGTCCAGAACTTCCCGCTGATGCGCCGCGCCGGAATCGGCGACATCGACTTGAAGCCCCTCCTCTGTGTCGGCAGCGTCAGCGACCTCATCGGCCGGCTCAAGGAATACCGCGAAGCGGGCGCCTCCAAGTTCGTCCTCCTCCCCATCGCCGACGGCGAAGAGGACGTCTTCTACCAGACCCAGCAAGTCGTCGAAGACGTCATCCCCGCGATCGAGAACTAGCCCGGCGGCAGGTCAGCGGACCTCGCGACCGTACGGCGAACGCGTCGGAGGCGGCCCAGGGATTCCTGGAGCGGAACGTTGAGCGCAGGTCGCCCCTCGGTCTTCGAGGAGCACCGCGTCTACGCGCATCTCACGCGCTCCGGGGCGACCGAGCCATTCCGCGGAGGGAATCCCTCGGCCGTCTCCGGCAGCAACCACGCCGCGTGGGGGAGCTAGCGCGTGAGCCAGTCGAACTTCTGCGGCTTCCGCGTCGCCTTCGGGTTGATCATGATGTTGACCAGGGTCGGCCCCGAGCTCTCCATCGCTTCCTTCAGGTACTTGGTCATCTCCTCCGGGGTCGTGGCGAAGTAGCCGCGGCCCCCGAAGGCCTCCATCACCTGGTCGTAGCGGGCACCCGGGGTGTAGACCGAGGGCTGCGGCGGGTCGGCGAGTTCGTCGACCCCCTGCCCGATCCCGTTGTTGTTGATGACCACGAAGGTGATCGGCAGCTTGTGACGACACGCCGTCTCCACCTCCATGCCGCTGAAGCCGAAGGCCGAGTCGCCCTCGACACACACCACCTTCTTGTCGGGGTGCACCGCCGCGGCGGCGATGGCGAAGCCCAGGCCGACGCCCATGGTGCCGAAGCTCCCGGCGTCGAGACGGCGGCGCGGCTCGTAGTTGTTGAGCACGCTGCGTCCGATGTCCATGGTGTTGGCGCCTTCGCTGCAGATGACGGCGTCGCGCGGGGTACAGTCGCGGATCTCGCGGAGGACCCGGTAGTAGCCCATCGGCACCGTGTCGTCGTTCATCATCGCGTCGACGAGCTCGCGGTTCTCCTCGATCTTCTGGTTGAGCTCGCCCCACCAGGCCGATTCGCTCGAGAAACGCAACGGCTCGGCGGCGATGGCGTCGTTCAGCTGGGTCATGATCGACTTGGCGTCGCCCACCAGCGCGGCCTCGGTGGGCACGTTGGTGCCGATCTCCTCGGCGGCGACGTCGAGCTGGACGATGCGCACGTTCGGGTTGAAGCGCGGGGGCAGCCCGAAGTGCATGATCCAGTTGAGCCGGGCGCCGATCAGGAACACCACGTCGGCGTTCTGGAGCGCGTGCGAGCGAGCCGGCGCGATCGAGAGCTCGTGATCGTCGGGTACGACGCCCTTGCCCATCGGCGAGGGCAGGAAGGGAAGCCCGGTCGACTCGATGAAGGAGCGCACCTCGGCTTCGGCCCGCGAGTAGGCGGCGCCCTTGCCGACGATCACCAGCGGGCGCTCGGCGCTGCGCAACGCAGCGATCGCCGTCTCCACCGCCTTCGGGTCGGCCAGGCTCTGCGGCGCGTCGGGGCAGCGCTCGCGCCACGCGAGCTTCGAGTCGTCGATGGTGTCGGTGATGATGTCGTTGGGCAGGTCCACGTAGACCGCGCCCGGGCGGCCGTAGAGGGAGGTGCGCACGGCCTTCTCGATGTAGAGCGGGACGCGGGAGATCCGGTCGGGACGGGTCGACATCTTGACGAAGGGACGGGCCGATTCGACCTGGGGCGCCTCCTGGAAGGCCCCCTGCTCGTTCTGGTAGGAGTCGTTCGCGCCGCCGAGCAGGATCATCGGCCAGCAGTTCGACCAGGCGTTGGAGAGCCCGGCGATCCCGTGGACCATGCCCGGTCCGGAGACGACGAGACACGCGCCCGGGCGCTGGGTCAGGTAGCCGACGGCCCCGGCGGCGTAGCTGGCAGCCTGCTCGTTGCGAAAGCCGATGTAGCGGATGCCCTCCTTCTGGGCCGCCGCGGCGATCCCCTGCACCGGGAACCCGACCACGCCGAACATCGTGTCGACACCCTGCTGCTTCAAGCTGCGCGTAATCACCGTGTTGCCGTCAAGCTCGGCCATGGACCCTCTCCTCTCGTGGGTGGGTGACGCCCCGCGTTGTCGCGATCGCGCGGGCGGGGTCGGATGAAGCGACCCATTCTACCCCGAAGGCGTCCCCGTCGGGGGCTCTGTCTCGGGCGGGCTCAGAGAAGACGCGAGGCGCCGCGCAGACACGATTCGGCTTCGCCGGCGAGCTCGGCCAGCACCTCCGAGGCTCCGCGGACCCCGTGGATCATCCCGAGCCCCTGACCGCAGAAGCCCGCGAAGATGTCGGGGCGTTCGGCGGCTTCGGCCGCGAGCATGATCGGCCCGGAGATCATCGACTGATAGGGCATCGGCAGGGGTTCCTCCTCGCGCTCTGCCCACAGGTCGGTCCACTTGGTGCGCAAGAGCCGGGCCGGCTTGCCGGTAATCGACCGCGAGACGACGGTGCTCTGGTCGATCCCCTCGACGAGGGCCTTCTTCTGATAGTCGGGGATGCCCGCCTCCTCGGTCGCCAGGAAGGCGGTGCCGATCCACACCCCGTCGGCGCCGAGCATCATCGCCGCGGCGATCCCGCGGCCGTCCGTGATGCCCCCTGCACCGAGCACCGGGAGATCGCCCACGGCGTCGCGCACCTGGGGGATCAGCGCCAGCGTGCCGACGGTGGCGTTGTGGCCGCCGCCGTCGTGACCCTGGGCGACGATCACGTCGACTCCGGAATCGCGCACCTTGCGCGCGTGCCGCACCGCGCCCACCACCGAGATCACCTTCGTGCCGTTGCGGTGCATGCGGTCGAGCCACGGGGCCGGGTCGCCGAGACCCGCCGCGTAGACCGGCACCGCCTCCTCGACGACGACCTCCATCTGGGCGTCGAAGAACTCCTTGCTGAAGAGCGGCGGGCCTTCGCGATCGTCGGGATCGAGCTCGCCCTTGGCGCGCGGGAGCCCTTCGCGCTCCATGAACTCGCGTTGGATCTCCCGGTAGGCCGGGAGGAGCTCCTTCGGGGACGGGCCGGCTCCGGCGCCACCCCCACCGCCGCTGCGCACCGAGGCCGGGAGGAGGGTGTCGACACCGAAGGGTCGATCGGTGAGCTCGCGCACCTCGCGGATCCAGCGGCGCAGTCGCTTTGGCGAGCACGCGGCGGCGCCCATGACCCCGAGGCCGCCCGCGTTCGAGACGGCGGCGGCGAGGGCCGGTGTGCTCGCCTCCCCCATCCCCGCCAACACGATCGGCACCTCGATCTCGAACAGTTCGCAGATTCTCGTCGCAATGCTCATCTCGCCTCTCCTGGCCGTCGCGCCGACGCGCCAGCACGTCTCTGGGTTCTCGCCGGGAGGGTACGGTATACCTGTTCGCCCACCCCGAGAACGGCCCGCAGGGCCGGGTCGCCGGACGGCGACGGGAGCGACGGATGAGCTTTCGCGACCGCAGCGCAATCGTCGGGATCGGCGAGACGGACTACATCCGCGGCGCCGAACGCGGCGCCGTCGAGCAGATGCTCGAGGCGGCCCGGGCGGCCATCGCCGACGCCGGCATCGAGGCCCGCGAGATCGACGGTCTGGTTCCGCCGCCGGCCTACACCTTCGGCGAGGAGATCGCGGCGAACCTGGGGATCGAGTCGCTGCGCTTCCAGACCACCGTCTGCATGGGCGGCGCGAGCCCGACGGCGTCGCTCCAGACGGCGGCGATGGCGATCGCCTCGGGGGTCGCCGAGACCGTGCTCCTCACCTTTGGCTGGAACGGCTACTCGGCGCTGCGTCCCAAGCCCGGCGCGCGGCGCGAGAAGATGGGCAGGTTTCCCATCGACGACGTCACCCGCGATTTCTACATGCCCTACGGCGCCGCCGGCCCGGTGAACTTCTACGCCTGGATCGCCAAGCGTCACATGGAGCTCTACGGCACCGCCTACGAGGACATGGGCGCCGTCGCGATCGCGTGCCGCAAACACGCCCAGCTGAACGACCGCGCGGTGATGAAGGGTCGCTCCCTCGACATGGAGGCCTACCTCGCCTCGCGTTGGATCTCCGAGCCCTTCCGGCTCTACGACTGCTGTCTCGAAACCGACGGTGCCTGCGCCGTGGTGATGACGAGCGCCGAGCGCGCCCGCAACGGCCCCCACCGCCCGGTCTACGTGATGGGCGCCGCGGAAGGCCATCCCTACCCGGCCGACGACATCCCGAACCGCCCCGACTTCTTCCGCATCGGTCTCACCGGTGCGCCGCCCCGAGCGCTGGGGATGGCGGGGATCGACGCCAGCGACGCCGACTTCCTCGAGATCTACGACTGCTTCACCTACGTCGTCCTGCTGCAGCTCCAGACCCTGGGCTTCTTCGAGCCCGGCGGGGCCGGCGACTTCGTGCGCGACGGCAACATCGAGCTCGGCGGTCGCTACCCGGTGAACACCCACGGCGGGCTCCACTCCCAGGCCCACGTCTGGGGCATGAACCACATCGTCGAGGCCACCAAGCAGCTGCGCGGCGACGCCGGGGCCGCCCAGGTGAAGGACGCCGAGATCGGCATCGTCACCGGCTGGGGCGACTTCGGCGACGGCAGCGTGGCCGTGTTGCGGAGGTAGTCGTGCCCGGTCGCAAACCGCTCCCCCACCCCGACGACCCGATGGTCGCCGCGTACTTCGAACACTGCGCCGCCGGCAAGCTCTGCTTTCAGCGCTGCACCGCCTGTGGTGCCTGGCGTCACGTTCCCCGGATCCAGTGCGCCCAGTGCGGCTCCCCCGACTGGGAATGGGCCGAGTCGAGCGGCCGGGGCAAGCTCTTCTCGTGGACCGTGTGCCACCAGGCCATGCACCCCGGCTTTGCCGACGAGGTGCCCTACGCGGTCGCCGTGGTCGAGCTCGAGGAGGGGGTGCGGATGGTCTCCGGGCTGCGCGACGTGTCCTTCGACTCGCTGGCCCTCGACCTCCCGCTGCGGGTGGTGTTCGAGTCCGCCGGCGAGGGGGTCTCGCTCCCCTACTTCACCTCGGTCTGAAATCGCGAGGCGGCATGCCACCCGAGGGTCGCCTCGGCAACGCCCGTCTCGAGCCAGAGCAGCTCGCAGTCGTCGAGACCCGCGATCCACGTCAGCGCCTCGTCGCGCCCCATCACCAGCGCGGCGGTGCTCAACGCCTCGGCCATCGCGGCGCTCGGCGCCAGCACCGCCACCTGGGCGCGGCGCAGCAGCGGCTCGCCACTGCGCGGGTCGACGATGTGGCCGTAGCGACGCCCCTCGATCTCGCTGCTCTGTCCGTGACTCGCCGAGATCGAGAGCGCCTGATCGCGGAGCGCGACCACCCCGGCGAACCCGCCGTCGGGGTCGCGGAGCAGCAGCCGCCAGGTGTCGCCGTCGGCGGGCCGA
>JANQRO010000295.1 GCA_028284525.1 Myxococcota bacterium
GCAACGCTACGCGAGGAGCGCGGCCCCCGCCCGGCGCTCGCGACGCGAGGAGCGCGGACTCCGCCCGGCGCTCGCTACGGGCCGCCCACCACCTTGTTCCGCTGCACCCCCAGGTCGATCGCGCCGTCCTCGCTGCGGATCGACGCTTCGACCAGGTCGCCGGGGCGCAGGCGTTTGGGGTTGCGGGTCGCGGCCTTCTGGAGGAGCGCGCGACGCTTGGCGGGCGTGAGCACCTGGGCCAGGAGACGCAGGGGCGTCGCGGGGGCCTGGAGCGCGCAGCCGCCGGGGGTGCCGGTGGCCAGGAGATCGCCCGCCTCCCAGTCCTGGAGGGCGGAGAGCTCGGTGAGGGTGGGGGCGGGCCGGTGGACCATGTCGGTGGTGGAGGCGTCCTGTCGGAGCTCGCCGTTCACCGAGAGCCGCAGCCGGAGGGTGTCGAAGCGGGCGAGGTCGTCGCCGTCGACCAGCGCCAGGACCGGGCCGACCGGGCCAAAGCTCCGGTAGCTCTTGCCCTTGTAGAACTGGAGCTCCGAGAGCTGCACGTCGCGTGCGCTGACGTCGTTCACGAGGACGAGGGCCCCGATGTGTTCGTGCAGGGTCGCTTCGCTCACCGCGACCGGCCCGGACACGTCACGCGAGAACACCAGCCCGAGCTCGACTTCGTAGTCGAGGAACTCGACGTGGGGCGGGACGACGATGTCCGTGTTCGCCGCCGCGAGGCACGACGAGGCCTTGCGGAAGAAGATGTTGAAGGGGCTCGCCGTCGGCGAGATGCCCGACTCCCGCATGTGAGAGTGGTAGTTGATCGCTTGACAGAGGAACTGACGGTCGCGGGTGATCGGGCAGAGCAGGTCGAGGGCACCGAGCTCGTGGGGAGCGGCGGCGTCGACCGGCAGCGAACGCGCCCGCGCGGCGCCCTCGCCCATGAAGTCGCGGGTGCTCGGGTAGTGCCCTTCGATCGGCGCGACGCGGTCGCCGCGCACGACGCCCCAACGCGTTTCGTCTGCGTCCCGGTAGCGAACGACGGAAATGGCCATGAGGGTCCTCCTTCGTGGGTCGGCGGGTCAGCGCAGCCAGGGACGCGCCGGCGTGCGCGCGAGCTGGGCGAGCTGGGCGAGGGTGTGAAAATCGATGCGTCGCGAGACGAGACCGCGGGCCAGGGCGCCGAGCATCGCGGGGGAGGGGCGGGGCCCGAAGTCCTTCGGGAGGTCGACGCCCCACTGCCAGAGACCGCCCATCTCGAGCCGCGAGTACTCGGTCTCCCTGGTGTCGTCGAAGACGTCGCCGTCGGTGTAGTGCTCGTGCTCGTGGCCGTCGGGGTCGCGCCAGTAGTCGAAGAGCTGGCTCCCGAGGAGGTGACGCCCGATCCCCCAGGCGTGCTTCCACCCGCCCCGGCGCAGCACCTGCTGTCCCTGGCCCAGGGCGTCGAGGTCGAGGACCTCGAAGGCGCAGTGGAGGAACTCGTCGCGCAACCCGAAGCCCACCACGAAGGCGTGGTGGTCGGCGGGTTCCTTGCCGCGGTCGGGGCGCAAGAAAGCGAGGGCGGGACGGCCGTCGGCCAGACACTGCACGTCGGTGGCCCGCAGGCCCAGGTGCCGCATGTACCAGCGCGCGGTCTCGGCGAAACGCGTCGAGCCGACCACGCAGTGGCCGAGCCGCACGACCGCCGCGGGCTCCAGCGGCGGGCGCTGGGCGCTGCCGACACGGCGCTTCTCGAAGGGGGTGTTGACCGGGAGCGGGGCGGTGCGGGTGGGCAGCGGGTCCACGAGCGCGACACCGTGGGCCACCTCGACGAGCCGGCCGTCGGGGTCGCGCAGCCGTACGCAGCTCCCGCCCCCGGGACGTTCGAGGTCCTCGATCGCACGCCCGCTCGTCTCGGCCAGACGTTCGAGGTCTTCGCGGCGACGCACGAGGAAGCCCGTCCCGACGAAGCCGGCGCGCGACGCCGGTCGCGCCACATAGAGATAGGGGAGGGTGCCGGCGCCTCGAAAGAGGTGTTCGGGGCCGGCGGCGTCGACCCGGGTCAGGCCGAAGTCCTCGAGGAAGCGCCCGGTCGCCGCGAGGTCGGGCTTCTCGAAGATCACCCAGCCGATCTGGTCGACGCGGACGATCGGCTCGGGTCGCTCGAGGGGGATCGAGCCGGGGGTGCCGTGGGGCTGGTGTTGCATCGGTGTCTCCTTCGCGACGGGTCGCCCCGTCGCGTGTTCACTGCGTGAGCCCGCCCGCATCGCGGAGGGTCTCGAACGCGGCGCGGGTCGGACGCGTCCCGATCCCGCCGCCGATCCACGCGAGGTGACGGGCCGTCGTGGCTTCGAGCCGCGCGCGCGGGACGTTGGCGACGATCATCCAGTCGGGGCGCAGCAGGGCCACCCGCTCTCCCCCGCGGAGCAGCTCGGCGTAGCGGCCCGCTTCGTCGACGAGCTGGATCTCGTCGTCGGCCGGCGGCGGCGCGTCGGCGGCGCCCCGAAGGATCGTCACACGCCGACCCCCGAGTGCCGCCCACCGCGCGCGGAGCGCCGGGTCGCGAAAGGCGTCGGCGCGTCGCCCGCAGGATACGAGGGCGAAGCGGCCGTAGAGCAGCTCGTCGAGCCGTCGGGGCCGGCCCGCGAGATCGCAGAGCGGGTGGTCCGGCACCTCGAAGCCCACGCGATCGGGACGGATGCGCAGCGCCGTGGCCAGCGAGGCCCCGCGGATGTGGTTCGGGGTCTTGCGGATCCGCACCTTGTGTCGTCCGGCGAGCCGGGTGACGACCCCGGCGACCCGGTCGCGTAGCCACCCCGTGACCCGACCCCGCGGCAGGATGAACGTGCCCAGGAGCTTCGCGAGCACCACCACCTGTCTGGCGTGGGGCCGACGCTCGTCGTGGTAGCTCTCGAGCAGCGTGTCACCGGCCTCGCCCCGCACGTGCGCGCCGAGCTTCCAGGCGAGGTTCAACGTGTCGCGGAAGCCCGCCATCAGACCCTGGCCGAGGAAGGGCGGCGTCAGGTGGGCCGCGTCGCCGAGCAGGAAGACCCGCCCGACCCGCAGGCGCTCCGCCACCCGCGCCTCGAAGGCGTAGACCGTGCGGCGCGCGATCCGCAGCGATTCGAGAGAGCCCCAGGGCGCCAGCAAGGGCGCCAGGAACTCGTCGCGCAACACCTCGGCCTCGCTCTCGCCGGGGCGCATCAGAAACTCCCAACGCCGTCGCTTTCCCGAAGCGCTCATCGTGACACCGGGGCGAGCGGGGTCGCAGAGAAACACGGCCCGGGGGCCCGGGTCGGGGTCGCAGTCGGCGTCGACGATCAGCCAGGGCTCGGCGTAGGTCGCCCCGCGCATCGCGACGCCGAGGGCTTCGCGCACGGCGCTGTTGGCACCGTCGCAGCCGAGGAGGAATCGCGCCCGCACCGCGGGCAGCCGGCCGCCCCGGTCGAGGGTGCAGACCACCGCGTCGCCGCGATCCTCGAAGCGAGTGAGAGCGCAGCCGCTCACCAGCTCCACGTTCGAGAAGCGCTCGAGCCCTTGGCGCAGGGTCGCCTCGAGCTCGGGCTGAAAGAACATCCGGAGCCGCGGAAGGCCGTGAAGGGTCCCGTCGAGATCGAATTGGATGAGGGAGCGCCCGCGCGCGTCCACGAAGTCGACTTCCCGGGTGCGGTGGGTGTGGGCCGCAACGGCGTCGTGGAGGCCCGCCGCCAGGAGGGCGCGCGATCCCTCCTCGCAGAGCCCGATCGCCCGGGGGATGGTGCTGGCATTGGTGCGCTTCTCGACCACCAGGGTCCGGAGACCCTGCTGCCCGAGGAGATTGGCCATCAGCAGCCCCACCGGTCCGGCACCGCAGATCAGGGCGTCGACCTCCCGCGGCACGGCGGCGGAGCGCGGGGGCGGGGCGTCGGGAAGCAGCGGACGCGTCATGGCGGTCGGTCCTTAAATTTGTAATATGACAAGTATAATAATCCCACTAAATTCGAACGTCAACAAGTTTTTTGTGACCGGCAACTGAGGGCGTACATGGCCGCTGGAAAAGCGAAAACGAGAGTGCGAGCGGTGCAACAGCGGGCCGAGGACACCCGCGCGAAGCTTCTGGGCGCCGCGATGGAGCTCTTCTCCACCCGCGGCTACGAGGGGTCCTCGGTGCGCGACATCGAGACCGCCGCCGAGGTGAAGCGCGGGCTCGCGGCCTACCACTTCGGCAGCAAGGAAGAGCTCTGGAAGGCGGCGGTCGCGCGCACCTTCGACGCCTTCGAGATGGACGCTCGGGCGGGCGCGGCGGCTCGTTCTGGCGACGACCCGCTCCGCGAGGCGCTCCGCGCCTTCGTGCGCTTCAGCGCCGTCCACCCCGAGCTCAACCGGCTGATGGTGCAGGAGGGCAGCCGTCCCGGGTGGCGGTCGGAGTTCCTCGTCGAACGCTACGTGCGTCCGCGGGTCGAGGCCCTGTCCCGGCTCGTCGGCCGCGCCCTCGACCCCCACGAGCTCTACGTGTTGATCGGAGCGTCGACTTTCGTCTTCAACGTGGCCCACGAGTGCGAAGCGCTCTTCGGCGTCGACCCGCGGAGCGAGGCCTTCGCGGAGGCCCACGCCGACACCGTGGCCGAGGTGTTGCTCGACGGCGAGGGCGTCTTCGCCCGCGCCGCAACCTCCGAGGGCGACGCGTCCGGCTGACTCAGAAGACCAGCGGGAGCGACAACGGGTCGGCGAAGACCCGGTCGCGGTACTCGATCAGCAGCGGATCGCAGCCCCCGACGACGTCGCTCACCCGGTCATACCCCTTGCGGAGCGACTCGGGCATCGGGCAATCGGCGTCGGGGAGCGTCGACAAGAGCTGGCTGAAGAAGGCCCAGTAGACGTCGGCGGCGCAGAAGCGCGAGCCGATCAGCGTGTCGCGGCCGGCCGCGTGCTGGCGCCGGACGTGGGCGGTGAACCACTCGAGGATCGCGGTGGCCTTGGCGCGGGCGGCCTCGCGGGCGGGTTCGCTGTAGCCGTACTGGGCGTACATCGGGTTCTGGGCCGCTGCCTTCGCGGCCCGCTCCGGACCCGAGAGCCCCATGATCAGCAAGCGCAGATTCCAGACGAGACCGTTCTCCCCGATCAGCTCGTTCACGAGGCCGACCATCTCGACCCGCTCGGCGGGGTCGGCGGGGACGAGCGACGGGCCCGACCCGAGACGCTCGGCGAGCTGCAGGATCTCGAGCCAACCGACCCGGGGCGCTTCGTCCTCGTAGACCGCGACCGGCGCGTTGCGGTGTCGGGTCCACGCGACGAGCTCCTCGTTGGCGCCGCCACCCACCTGCGCGACCGGTACGAAGGGCACCCCGCGGAGCTCGAAGATCGCCCGCGCCGACATCGAGTAGGGCGCCGGGAAGTCGCGTGTGAGCGCCAACCGCAGCCCGGGCATCGCGCGGGCGACGCTGGGCTCGACGTATTCGATCGCGCTGTCCATCTGCTCTTCCCTTGCGCCCCGGGGCCGCGCTCAGGAGCCCTTCTGTCCGCGACGTCCGAAGACGAAGGGCTCGAGGGTCTCCTGGGCGGCGAGACGGAAGTTGTGCCAGCGGTTGCCGCCGTAGTAGGCGAGGCTCCCGGGCTCCGCGTCGCCGTGGCCGTTGTAGTAGGAGAGACAATCGCGCAGCGGCGCGGTCAGCCGGTCGGCGTCGCGGCAGTGCTCGGCGTAGGCCTCCTCGGCCTCGCGGTCGACGTCGACCACCTGGTGACCCCGCTCGCGCATCGTCCGGAGCATCCACGCAATGTAGTCGCCGTGGACGTCGATCACGTCGGTGAAGTTGAAGCTCCCGCCGCCGCCCTGGGGCCCGCTCACGATGAAGAGGTTCGGAAAGCCCTCGCTGTGGACGCCGAGAAAGGTCTTGGTGCCCTCGGTGGGTGCGGCCGGCTCGGCCCACCACCATGTTGAAGGAGCCCGTCGCCATCCACTGAAAACCCGTCGCGTAGATCAGGACGTCGACGGGGTACTCCTTCCCGTCGTGGACCACGCCCCGTTCGTTGATCTCGGTGACGCCGGTGGGTGCGGTGTCCACGAGGTGGACGTGGGACAGGTTGAAGGTGGGGAGGAACTCGTCGTGGAAGGCGGGGCGTTTGCAGCCGTAGGGGTAGTAGGGCTTGAGCGCCGCGGCGGTCTCCGGGTCTTCGACGATCGCGTCCACCCGTGCGCGGATCTGCTCCATGATCCCGAAGTTGGTCTCGAGGAGCTGGTCGACGAACTCTTCGGGCGAGAGCCGTTTCCGGGTCTTGTCGCGCACCTTGTAGTCGGCGACGCGGCCTGCGAGGTAGTCGTCGTTGGCTTTCACCGCGGTGCGCGCGTCGGAGATCTTCGAGAAACGCGCCCGCCGTGCCCGGGCCCAGCCCGGCTCCCGGGACCACGCGTCGATCTCCTCCTGGGTGGTCTGGCGCTGGTCGCGGACGTCGATCGTCGAGGGGGTGCGTTGGAAGACGTAGAGCTCCTCCACCACCTTGGCAAGCTCCGGGATCACCTGGACGGCGGTCGCTCCGGTGCCGATGATGCCCACCCGCTTGCTGCACAGGTCGAGGTCGTAGCGCCAACGCGAGGTGTGGAAGGACTCACCCGCGTAGGTCTCCATCCCGTCGATCCGGGCCAGCTTCGGGGTGGTGAGGATGCCGTTGGCGAGGATCACGAAACGCGCGCGCATCGCGTCGCCGCGGTCGGTGTACACCGTCCAGCGACCGCTCTCCTCGTCCCACTCGGTCTTCTCGACGGTCGTGTGGAAGAGACAGCGGTCGTAGAAGCCGAAGCGTCGCGCCATCGTCTGGCAGTACTCGAAGATCTCGAAGCCCGACGCGAACTTCATCGAGGGGTAGTACTCCATCTCCTCGAGGAGGGGCAGATAGCTGTAGGACTCGACGTCGCAGGCGATGCCGGGGTAGCGGTTCCAGTACCAGGTGCCGCCGACGTCGCCGCCCTTCTCGCAGAAGCGCACGTCCTGGAAACCCGCCTCGCGGAGCTTGTACCAGAGGAGCATCCCGGCGAAGCCCGCGCCGACGACGAGCGCCTCGCATTCGTCCCGCAGCGCATCGCGCGGCACCGGGTCGGCGGAATAGACGTCGTCGAGGTAGCGGCTGAACTCGCCCTCCATCGCCATGTAGTCGGCGGCGCCGCGCCGCGCCTCCTTGTAGACGCGGTACTTCGCCTGCTCCTCGGCGTCGAACACCGCACCCGCGCGCCCGGCGGGAAGGGTCGTCAGCGCCTCGCCCTCGACCACCGAGTAGCCGCGTCCCACCACGTCCTCCACGGTGCTCGCGGCACGGGTGTCGAAGGACTTGATACCGGTCTCGGGGTCGATACGGATGGCCACGGCGCTTCCCTCGTCTGGGTGATCTGCGAGTGCGCCGGAGGATATCGGCTTCTGCGCCCGGAGCGCAGGGGGCGCTGGCGCCGCACCCGCGACCTGCTCCACCTTCCCCGGGCAGCTCAGACGGGGAGGCCACACGATGCGGACGAGGGAGGCGCGGGAGCTTCGCTCGGGCGGACCCGGGCGATGAAGCGCAGCGAGGGCCGTGTTCTCACGACCCACGCCGGGAGCCTCGTGCGCCCGCCGGCGATCGTCGAAGCGAGGATTCGGGCGCATCTGGGCGAGACCCCGGACGGGGCCGCCCTCGACGCCACCCTGCGGCGCGAGGTGATCGAGGTGGTCCGGCAGCAGGCCGCGCTCGGGATCGACGTGGTCGACGACGGCGAGCTCGGGAAGAGCAGCTGGATCACCTACCTGTGCGAGCGTCTCGAGGGCATGGAGCGCGTGACGCTCGGCGAGAAGGAGCGCGCCTCGTTCTCCCGGGGCTGGCCCGAGCAAGAGCGCTTCGGCGAGTTCTACCGTGTCTACGACCGCTACGAATCACTGCAGTGGCTGCCCGACACGCCCTCGAAGCCGCGCTACGAAGGCAACCAGAGCGACGAGTATCTGAACGCGGTGTGCAACGGGCCCCTGGCCTATCGGCCGGGCCCCCTGGAGCGCGACCTCGCGCACCTGCGGGACGCGTTGTCCGCGGTCGCGGTCGAGGAGGCCTTCGTCCCCGTGGTGGCACCGGCGAGCATCGAGATCGTCCGCAACCGTCACTACCCCGACGAGGAGAGCTACCTCGCCGCGCTGGCCGCCGTGCTCCACGAGGAGTACCGGCGCATCGTCGACGCCGGCTTCCTGCTCCAGGTGGACGACGCCATCCTGCCGATGCAGCGGTTCCTGCGTTACGGCGACCGGCCGCTGGACGAGTTCCTGCGCTGGGCGCGGGTGCGCGTCGACGCGCTGAACCAGGCCCTGGAGGGCATCCCCGAGGAACGGGTTCGCTACCACGTCTGCTTTGGCAGTCAGAACGTTCCGCACACCGGCGACGCGAGCCTGGCGGAGATCCTCGACCTCGTCCTCGCCGTGCGGGCGCAGGCCTACTCGATCGAGGCCTGCAACCCACGTCACGAGCACGAGTGGCAGGTGTGGGAGGAGCGCGCGCTTCCCGACGGGAAGATCCTGATCCCCGGCGTGCTCAGCCACGCGACGAACATCGTCGAGCACCCCGAGCTCGTCGCGCTGCGGCTGCAAAACTTCGCCCGGCTGGTGGGACGCGAGAACGTGATCGCCGGCTCCGACTGTGGTTTCTCCCAGAGCTGGAACTCGCCCCGGGTGCACCCCCAAGTCCAATGGGCCAAGCTCGACGCGATGGTCGCCGGCGCACGTCTCGCCTCGGAGCGGCTCTGGCCCTAACGAAAGGAACCCCGGATGGCCTACGAAACGATCCGCTACGAGAAGAAGGACTTTCTCGCGACCCTCACCCTCGACCGGCCCGACAAGCTGAACGCGCTCTCCGAGACCCTGCAGCTCGAGGTGCGCGACGCGCTCGAAGACGCCGGGTGGGCCGACGACCAGGTGCGCGTGATCGTCTTGAAGGCGGCGGGCCGCGCCTTCAGCGCCGGCTTCGACATCACCAACGAAGACGGTGGGAGCGCCGTACATTGGCGCAACCGCTTCCTGAAGGGACCCGGCTTCAGCGCCACCGCGTGGTGGGACGTGTTCTGGAACAACCCGAAGCCGATCATCGCCCAGATCCACGGCTACTGCATCGCCGGCGCCCTCGCGACGGCGACCTTCTGCGACCTGCGGATCTGCTCGGAGGGCTCGCGTTTCGGCGCCCCGGAGATCCGGATGGGCGGCCCCTACATCCCCGCGGTGTGGCCCTGGGTGATCGGGATGACCAAGGCCCGCGAGCTGCTCTACACGGGCGAGCTGATCGACGCCGCCGAGGCGAAGCGTCTCGACCTGGTGAACGACGTCGTGCCCGAGGACGAGCTCGACGAGTTCGTCTACCGCCGCGCCGAGACCATTTCGAGGCTGCCGGCGGTGACCGTCGAGTACAACAAGAAGCTCGTGAACATGTCCTACGAGCTGATGGGCGTGCGTCAGGTGCTCGAGCGCTCGATGGAGCTCGAGGCGATCGCCCACGCGAGCGAGGGCGATGCGCCCGAGATCGCCGAGTTCAACGCGATCCGCCGCGATCGCGGTTTGAAGGCGGCCCTCGACTGGAACGCCGGGCGCTTCGCCGACAACGATGCCTGGTTCGACGCGCGCAAAGGGCGCTGAGGCCGGGCGTTACTCGGGCGTGTCGGAGTCGGCGGGCCGCGGCTGCAGCGTCCCGTCGACGTAGACCGCGACGGGCGCCGCAAAGACGGCCGGGTCGCGCAACGGGTCGCCATCGACGAGCACGAAGCTCGCCGGGCGCCCGGGGGCGAGCCGCCCCCACGCCTCGTCGAGCCCCCAGAACGCAGCGGGCACCTCGGTCGCGGCGGCGAGGATCGCGCGGGCATCGAGACCGGCCTCGCGGAGCCGCGCGATTTCCGGGGCGTTGACCCCCGGGACCTCCGTGTACCCCAGGACGGTGCCGTAGAGGACGGTCGCGCCCGCGGCGCGCAGCCGGCGCAGGTTCTCCACCGGCTCGGGCGCATCGCCAAAGGCCGAAAGGGTCGAGATCACCGCGCGCTGCCCCCACGCTTCCACGGTGACGTCGCGGAGCGGGACCACGGGGGTGTGCGCCAGCACGTCGGCGCCCGCCCGCGCGGCGCGCAGGGCGGCGCGGTCGGTGATCGCGTGGGCCGCGACACGCATGCCGTGGGCGTGGGCGCGTTCGACCGCCGCGCGCAGGGTCGCGTCGTCGAGTCGAGCGGGGTTCCGGGGCAGGGGGAGGACTCCGGCCCCGGTCGCGTCCCCGACCGGAACCTCCACCACCCGCGCCCCGCGCTCGAAGAGCCGGACGACGGCGTGCCGCGCCGCCTCGACCCCGTCGACCTCGAGGCCGTAGCCGTCGCGTCCCCAGCTCTGTGTCGGGTAGCCGCCGGGGGCCGTCACCATCGGCCCGGCGCGCACCAGACGCAGGGGGC
>JANQRO010000299.1 GCA_028284525.1 Myxococcota bacterium
GTCGACGCCGAGACCGAGGCCGCGATCCAGGCGGCGCTACGCGGGGAGTTCCGCGACCGCACCGTGGTGCTGATCTCGCACCGCACCGCCACCGTGCGCGACGCCGACCAGATCGTCGTGCTCGACGAGGGCCGGATCGTCGAGTGCGGTGTCCACTCCGCGCTCCTGGCCCGCGGCGGGCTCTACGCCCGGCTGGCCCAGGAAGAGGCGATCGAGGACGCCCTCGAGGAGGTCGACGCGTGAGCGCGGCGGGCCCCAGCGGCGCGATCGCGCGCGGGCGTCTCGGCGACTCGGTGCTCGAAGAGGAAGAGGCCCTCGGCAAGGCCTACGACACCCGGCTGCTGCGGCGGCTGTGGCCCTACGTCGCACCCTTCCGCGCCCAGGTGGCGCTCACCCTCGTGATGGCGCTCCCGATCTTCGTCTTCGAGCTCGCTCCGGCCTGGATCATCCGAGTGGGGCTCGACACGCTCCTGCTCGCCAGCGGAGCGGGGGCACACGCGGCGGCCGGAAGCACTGCCGCCGCCGACGGACTCCTCGTGCGCATCGACGCCGCTCTCGCCCCGCTCTTCGAGGGGCGCTCGATCGCCTGGCTGGCGGGGCTGCTGCTGCTCTCGCTGATCGTCGGGGCCGCGCTGCGCTTTGCCCACCTCATCTTGATGGCGCGGACCGGCCAGCTGGCGATGCGGCGGCTGCGCAACGACGTCTTCGGCCACATCCACTCGCTCCATCTCTCCTTCTTCGATCGGCACCCCGTCGGCCGGCTCGTCACGCGCGCCTCCAACGACACCGAGAACATCGCCGAGATGTTCTCCCAGGGGATCGTCGCCGCGGTGATCGATGTGTTCTTCATGCTCGGCTACGCGGTCGTGCTGTGGAACATCGATTCGCAGCTCGCGACCCGCGTGTTCCTGGTGGTCCCGATCCTCGCGACCTGCGCCCTGGTCTTCCGGCTGCGGATCCGCGAGGCCTTCCGCAAGGTTCGGGTACGGATCGCGCGGATCAACGCCGTGGTGCAGGAGACCGTCACCGGAATGAAGGTCGTCCAGCTCTTCCGGCGCGAAGAGCGCAACGCCCGCGACTTCGACGACCTGAACGGCTCCCACCGCGACGCCTGGGTCGAGAGCATCCGCTACGACGCAGCCCTCTTCTCGGTGGTGGAGGTCGCCGGAGGGCTCAGCGTCGCGATCATCATCGGCTACGGCTGGGGCATCGCGACCGCCGGCGTGCTCTACCTGTTCATCGACTACATGCGGCGCTTCTTCCTCCCGCTCCGCGACCTCTCGGCCAAGTACTCCGTCATGCAATCCGCCATGGCCAGCTGCGAGCGCGTCTTCGCCCTGATGGATACCGAGCCGCAGATCCAGGACCGGGCCGCCGGGGCGGAGCCCCGGAGCGCGCAGCGCGCCGTAGGCGAGCGAAGCTCGATCGAGACACAGACCGATGGGCCGACGCGCGGTGCCGCGGACTCGATGTCCCTGACGGCACCCCAGGCGAGCGAAGCGCAGGCCGGGCCGCCGGGGCGGGCGCGCAGCGAGCCGCAGGCGAGCGAGGTCCCCATGCGGGCCGGAGAGGTGGTCTTCGAGAACGTCTGGTTCTCCTACCAGGATCCGGCCGAGGAGGACTGGATCCTCCGGGATCTCTCCTTCCGGGTGGCCCCCGGCGAGCGAGTGGCCTTCGTCGGCGCCACCGGCGCCGGGAAGACGACCATCATCAAGCTCCTGGCGCGCTTCTACGACGTCGATCGAGGGCGGGTCCTGCTCGATGGGGTGGACCTGCGTGAGCTGCCCCAGCGCGACCTGCGGCGGCGGGTGGCGACGGTGCTTCAGGACGTGTTCCTGTTCAGCGGCACCGTCGCCGAGAACATTCACCTCGGCCGCGGCGACATCGACCGCGCTCGGGTGGAATGGGCCGCCGAGGCAGTCCAGGCCGATCGTTTCATCCGCGCTCTGCCCCACGGCTACGACACCGAGCTCCGCGAGCGGGGGAGCAATCTCTCCGCGGGCCAGCGCCAGCTGCTCTCCTTCGCCCGGGCCCTGGCCCACGGCTCCCAGGTCCTGGTGCTCGACGAGGCCACGAGCTCCGTCGACCCCGAGACCGAGCTCATGGTGCAGCGCGGGCTCCACGCGTTGATGGAACGTCAGACCGCGCTCGTGATCGCGCACCGGCTCTCCACCATCCAGGACGCCGACCGCATCTACGTCTTGCGCCGGGGGGAGCTGGTGGAGGTCGGGACCCACGACGAGCTGATGGCGAGCGAGGGGACCTATCACCGTCTCTACCGCCTTCAATTCGACAGCCAGCGGGCGAAATCGGCGTGATTGTGGTACTCCCTCACTAGCCCTTCCCCCCCTTTGACATTCCCGCTCCGCTCCTGCATCCACGGCGTGTCTCCGTCGCCGCGGCCCGGGGCGGCGCAGAGCCGAACTGTCAGGGACAGTCGGAGGGCCACCTTGCGGATCAAATCCCTCCAGATCACGGGCTTCAAGTCCTTCGTCGACAAGACGGTGCTGAGCTTCGGCAGCGGACTGACGGCGATCGTCGGGCCCAACGGATGCGGGAAGTCCAACGTCGTCGACGCGATGCGCTGGGCGATGGGCGAGCAGTCGCCGCGCCGCCTGCGCGGCAAGGGGATGGACGACGTCATCTTCGCCGGCTCGGACGCCCGGGAGAGCGTCGGCATGGCGGAGGTGGTGCTCGCCTTCGACAACCGCGAGGGCCGCGCGCCGGCCGCCTACTCCGGGTTCACCGAAATCCAGGTGACGCGACGCCTGTTCCGCACCGGGGAGTCGGAGTACGAGATCAACAAGACGCCGTGCCGGATGCGCGACGTCCTCGACTTCTTTCGCGACACCGGCATCGGCACCCGGGGCTACACGATCGTCGAGCAGGGCCAGATCGCGGCGATCGTGTCGGCGAAGGCCGAAGAGCGTCGCCAACTGATCGAGGAAGCCGCGGGGATCAGCAAGTACAAGGCCCGGCGCAAGGAGGCGGAGCGCAAACTCGACTCGACCCAGCAGAACCTCGTCCGGGTGAACGACGTCCTCGGTGAGATCCGGCGTCAAATCTCGTCCCTCGAACGCCAGGCCAAGAAGGCGGCGCGCTACAAACGCTTCAAGGAACGTCTGCGTCTGCTCGACCTCTCCCTCGCGGCCGACGAGCGCCGCGAGCTGGAGGCGGCACTGGCGCGCTCCGAGGCGGAACTCGAGACCCAGCGCGTCCGGTCGGAAGAAGCCGCGGCGCGGTTGAGCGAACGCGAGGCGCGTCTCGAGCGCCTCCGGCTCGAGCTCACGGAGCGCGAACGGGGGGTGGTGAGCGGCAGCGAAACGCTGTTTGCCCTGCGCGGGGAGATCAAGACCCTCGAGAGCCGGATGGAGTACGAGGAGCGCGAGCGCCAGCAGCTCGGGGGCGACATCGACACGCGTCGCGTCGAGCTCGAGCGGCTCCAGGAGCAGCGCGCCGCGGCGCTCGCGGAGGAGCGCAGCGCGGACGAAGAGCTCGGGCGGGTCTCCGCAGAGCTCGAGCGCGAGAACGAAGCCATGGCGGAGCTGGAAGCGGCCGCCCGCGTCGAGGCCGAGCGTGTGCAGGGCCTCGAGGCCGAGCGCGAAGCGCTGAACGGACGTCTGGTCGAGCGTCTCACCGAGCTCGCCCGCGCCGAAGACCGCAGCGCGGCGCTCGAAGAGCGCGGCGGCGCCCTGGCCCACCGCTTGCG
>JANQRO010000303.1 GCA_028284525.1 Myxococcota bacterium
AATCGCTCCCGGGGCGACTGCGGCTCCTGCGCGAGGGGCTCGCGCCCGACCGCGTAGCGGTCGCCACCCTGCCCGAGGGGGTCACCCGCCGCATGGTGGGTCGGGGAGGCGGCCTGCGTGTCGAGATCTTCCCGGAGCGCGACCTGAACCGCGGTCGCGAGCTCGAGGCCTACGTCGCGGCGGTGCGCCGGGTGGCCCCGGAGGCCTACGGCGAGGGGCTCCTGATCGTCGAGACAGGAGGCGTCGTGTTGCGCTCGCTCGTCCAGGCCCTCGCGGGAGCGGGTGCGGTCCTCCTGCTCGTCCTGGTGCTGGTGTGGCGCAACGCGTGGGACGCGGCGCTGGTGGCGCTTCCGCTCCTCCTCGCGACCCTCTTCACCGTGTCGGGGGCGGGCCTGCTCGGCATCCCCTTCAACTTCGCGAACGTGATCGTCGTGCCCTTGCTCCTCGGGATGGGCATCGACAGCGGGATCCACATGGTGCACCGCGTACGCGCCGGTGCGTTGCCCGGGGGCAACCTGTTGCAGACGGGCACCGCCCGGGCGGTGCTCTTGAGTGCGCTCACGACGACCGCGAGCTTCGGCACCCTGGGCGCGTCGTCGCACCTCGGCATCGCGAGCCTCGGCCAGCTCCTCACCCTGGGGATGGCCATGGTGCTGGTGTGCAACCTCGTGGTGCTCCCCGCGGCGGTCACCTGGCTCGGCGCGCGTCGGGGGCGCGCTGAGCCGTCCGCGGGGCGCCGTCCGCGGCTGCGCTAGGACGCCGCCTCGCCGACCACCATCACCGGGCCCGGAACGAGCCGCGCCACGCGTTCCGCGACGCTTCCCAACAGGACGTGTTTCAGACCGCTGCGGCCGCGAGTCCCCACCACGACCAGGTCGATCTCGGCGTGTTCCGCAAACTCGGCGACGGCGCCCGCGGCGTCGCCCTCGAGCAAGTGCGCGGTGCACGCGAGGCCCGCGCCCTCGACACGGCGCGTCTCGGTGTCGAGCTCGCGCCGCGCGGCCTCGCGCATCTCACCCAGATACTCGGGCGGCGGCGGGAGCTCGGCGTAGACGTGGACCGGAGCCAGCAACGCGTGGGCGATGTGCAGCTCGGCGCCGAGGGTCTTGGCCCAGTCGATCGCGAAGTCGATCGCACGCGCGGCGTGGTCCGAGAAATCCGTACACACCGCGATGCGCTCCACCGCGCCGGGCGTGTCGTCCTCCTTCACGGTCAGGACCGGGCACGGTGCCGTGCGAAGGGTGCGCTCGGCGACGCTCCCGAGGAGCAGGTGCTTCACGCCGGTGTGACCGTGTGTCCCCATCACGATGAGATCGGCGCCGCGCGCGCGGGCGGAGTCCACGATGGCGTCGACCGGTGCGCGCAACGCCGTTTCTTGGGACACGGTCCGGCCGGACGACTCGAGCTCGCGCGCCCACTCCGCGAGCTTCGCCCGGGCGCCGGACACGATCTCCTCGGTGACGGAGGTGGGGATGCCGAACTCGACCGGCGCCGGGTAGGGAGTGGGCGGCACCCCGTGGAGGAGATGGAGATGCGCGCCGCAACGCTCCGCCAGCGACGACGCACGAGCGAGAGCCGCCCGCGAGCAATCGGAGAAGTCCACCGGCACCACGATCTCACGGATCTGCATCGCAATCCTCCCGCATGGCGGCCACCCGCGCGGAGCCGAGGCCTCGAGCCGTCGCCCCTCAGACGATCGTTCCCCAGCCGGCTCCCGCAAGGGGGATCGGACGACCGGAGGACACACGCGGCGTTTTCGCCGTCGCGGCGCAGACCTCGCGCCGCGTTTGCCGTTCGCTGAGGGCGCGGCTCCCGGCAGCGTTGTTGTTGGGCGTCCTCGGATGGCTACGCTTGTCGACAGTTGATGCCGAGCTGAACGCCCCATGTTGCTCTCGCCGAAGACGACCGTCCTCCTCGCCCTCGCCGTCGCCCTGCTCGTCTCGCAGGACGCGCGTGCCAACTGCGACTTCGAGATCGGCCACGCCGTCGCCTCCGACGTCGCCAACAACATCGACATCGGCCTCGAGGGAAGCTGTCCCGCCGGCGCCTCGACCCTGCTGCGCTCGCAGGTGACCTTCCCGGTGATCGGCCCTGGCGGAGAACCGGTCGTGAACTTCTGGGAGCGTGTGGTGCGCCACGGCGATGCGCTCCCGCGTCTGATCACCATCGACTACCCCTTCCACACCCCCTCGAGCGACCCCATGCCGCGGGGCAGCTCGGTGAAGCTCGACCTCTTCCAGGAGAACTCGAAAGTCGATTCGCGGATCCTCGTGATCAACTAGCCCACCGCGGGACCCCCTCCCGTTACACCGCCGCGTTTCGGGTGTCCCGGCGACCGATCGCCCACGACAGCCAGAGCCGCTACACCATCCCGTTTCGCCGGTCCTCGCGGTCGATCGGCTCGCCGTCGCGACGGTCCCCGCTACACAGCTGCGTCACGTGGGTGGTACAATCCCGAAGCTTGGATCTCTCCCTTCGTCCACCCACCTGGAGGTCTCCATGAGCGGCTACACGATCATCGACGTCGACACCCATGTCACCGAGCCCCCCGACCTGTGGACCGCGCGCGCGCCGGCATCGTTCCGCGACCGCGTGCCCCGCATCGAGGAGAAGGACGACGGGAGCCTCGGTTGGGTGATCGCGGGCGAGTCGCTGCTCGCCAACCCGGGGCTCACGGCGACCGCCGGGGTGGGCACCCTCAAGAACCCGCCCAAGACCTACGAGGAGATGCACCCCGGCGCCTACGACGCCAAGAAACGCCTCGAATACATGGACGGCCTCGGCATCTGGTCGATGGTGATGTACCCGAACGTCGGAGGCTTTGGCGCCCAGGAGTTTCTCAAGCTGGGCGACGCCGACCTGATGCTGCGCTGCGTCCAGATCTACAACGACTGGCAGAGCGAGTGGGCCGAGGCCGACTCGCGGCGTCTGCTCCCGATCACCTCGGTGCCCTTCTGGGACGTCGACGCGACGGTGGCGGAGGTGCGGCGCTGCGCCGAAATGGGCCACCGCGGCATCCTGTTCAGCGGCGCGCCGCAATCCCTCGGCCAGCCCTTCCTGGGCGACCCCCAGTGGAACCCGATCTGGGAGACGGCCGTCGAGCTCGACCTCCCGATCAGCTTCCACATCGGCTCCGGCGACTTCGGTGTCGAGGAGCTGCGCGCCAAGTCGGCGGTGTACGGCCAGATGGCCGCGTTCACCTCGCTGGCGGTGGACGTCTTCCTCCAGAATGGGATGTATCTCAGCGACCTGATCATGTCGGGGGTGCTGAACCGCTACCCCGACATCAAGTTCGTCTCGGTGGAGAGCGGGATCGGCTGGATCCCCTTCGCCCTCGAGGCGATGGACTACCAGTTCCACGACAACCAGGTGCGCGACGAGAACCCTGCCTTCGAGCTTCTGCCCTCGGAGTACTTCGCCCGGAACATCTTCGCCTGCTACTGGTTCGAGCAGATCGCCCCGCGGCGCCTGATCGACAAGGTCGGTGCCGACCGGATCATGTTCGAGACCGACTTCCCCCACCCCACCTCCCTCTTCGGAGACGAGGTGCTGCGCCGCATCGACAACGGGCTCGCGGATTGCGAGGACTCGGTGCGCCGCAAGATCCTGTGGGAAAACGCGCGCGACCTCTACCGCGTCGAGGAGCCGACCGCGGACGACGAGGCGAAACGTCTGGTCGCGCACTAGGCGGGGACGCGAGCACGAGCCACCGAAGGGGGTCACCGACACACGCGGTGGCCTCCTCTACATCGGCCCGGGTCGACCCGGAGCGGCGGGTGTCGGAGGAGAGCAGCGATGACCGAGCGACGACTGATCTCGGCGGATTCCCACTTCGTCGAGCCGCCCAGCATGTGGGCCGAGCGCATCGACGCGAAATACCGCGACCGCGCGCCGCACACGGTGAAGGGCCTGGGGGGTCGCGACGGCGAGTTTTTCGTGTGCGAGAACATCGATCCGATGGCGGTTGCCGCCTTCTTCGGTGCGGGAGTTCCCTCCGCGGAGCTCCCCGCCCACAACAAGAAGGGCTTCGAGGACGCGCCGCCGAGCGTCTGGGATCCCGCCGAACGCATCGCCGACCAGGAGCGCGACGGGGTCGACGCCGAGGTGATCTACACCTCGATGGGTATGCCGCTCTTCGGTCTGGACGACGCCGGGCTACGCGCGGCCTGTTTCCGGGCCTTCAACGACTGGGCTACCGAGTACTGCAGCCACGACCCGAAGCGGCTGGTGGCGCTGGGGCTCATCACCCTCGAGGACATCCCCGCCGCGGTGCGGGAGCTCGAGCGCATCGCGAAACAGGGCATGGGCGGCGCGATGATCTGGGCCGAGCCGCCGGACGACCGCCCCTACGACCACCCCGACTACGAGCCCTTCTGGGCGGCCGCGCAGGACCTCGACATGCCGCTCTCCCTGCACATCCTGACCGCGCGCAGCGGCACCGGCGCGGGAAGCGGCTCGGGCAACGAGTTCCTGCTCTCGATCGCGACGCTCCACCACCAGATCGAGCGCTCGATCGCGGTGCTCGTGTTGGGCGGGGTGCTCGCGAAGTATCCGGGCCTGCGCATCGTCTCTGCCGAGAACGACGCCGGCTGGATGGCCTACCTGATGCACCGGATCGACACGGTGCAACACCGGCTCGGGGCGCTCGGCAACCTGAAGCTCCAGGACCGCGCCAGCGAGTACATCAAGCGCCAGGTCTACGCGACCTTCATCGCCGACCCGGTCTTCGCCGACACCCTCGACCGCTACGGCGAGGACAATGTGATGTGGAGCTCCGACTACCCCCACACCGCGGCGACCTTCCCGCGCTCTCGGGAGATCGTGGACAAACGCCTGGGACATCTCCCGCCGGACAAGCTCCAGAAGATCGTTCGCGACACCGCGGCCAAGGTCTACAAGCTCGACGTCTGAGGAGCCCCGATGCCGCGCGCCACCCGGGACCGGCCCCTCGCCACGACCCCCGCGGCGTCGCTCCCGCGGTCGGCGGCGCGGGCGATGGCCGAGCACGCCGACCTGTCGCTCCGCTAACGCGATGCGCAGCGCGGAGATCGCCATCATCGGCGGTGGAGTGGGCGGCGCGAGCCTGCTCTACCACCTCGCCCGACGCGGCTGCACCGACGTCGTGCTCCTCGAGAAGAACGAGCTCACCAGCGGCTCCACCTGGCACGCCGCGGGACTCTGCACCCAGTTCAACGCGAGCCTCAACCTGATGGAGCTCTTGCGGCGGAGCATCGAGCTCTACGCCTCCCTCGAGGCCGAGACGGGCCAGGCGGTGGACCTCCACCGCTGCGGCAGCCTGCGGCTCGCGTGCAGCGAGGCGCGGCTCGACGAGTACCGCCACCGCCAGGGCACCGCGCAGAGTCTGGGGATCCCCTTCGAGATCCTGGGGCCGGAGCGCGTCCGCGAGCTCTGGCCGCTCCTCGACGGCGAGGGTCTGCTGGGCGCCGCGTACCTCCCCACCGACGGCTACATCGATCCCAGCAGCGTGACCCGGGCGCTGGTGCGCGGCGCGACCGCGCGGGGGGCCACCGTGCTGCGACACACCGCGGTGACCGGTCTCGACCGCGGCGACGGCGTGTGGCGGATCGAGACGACGCAGGGGCCGCTGCAGGCGCGGGTGGTCGTGAACGCGGCGGGCCAGTGGGCGCGGGAGGTCGGACGGCTGGTCGGGGTCGAGCATCCGATCGTCCCCCTCGAGCACCACTATCTGATCACCGAGCCCCTCGCCGAGGTCGCCGCACACCCGGGGGAGCTCCCGGTGCTGCGCGACGTCGACGCCTCCTACTACGTGCGCAGCGAGGGCGACGCGCTGCTGGTCGGGCCCTTCGAGAAGCACACCTGCGCGTGGGGGATCGACGGCATCCCCGACGACTTCCACGGCCAGCTCCTGCCGGGCGACCTGGGGCGTCTCGAGGCGGTGCTGGAACACACCGCGCGCCGCATCCCGGCCTTCGGCACCGCGGGCATCCGCACCGTGCTGAACGGGCCCGACGGCTACACCCCCGACGGCCGCTGTCTGATGGGCCCGGTGCCCGGGCTCCCGGACTACCACGTGCTCGCGGGCTTCAGCATCTTCGGCATCGTCTTCAGCGGCGGCGCCGGAGGCTACGCAGCCGAGTGGATCCTCGACGGCCAGCCCAGCGACAACATGTGGGAGCTCGACGTGCGCCGCTTTGACGCCGCCCAGTCGGCAACCGCCTTCGTCTCCGCCCGCGCCCTCGAGCTCTACGGTGACGAGTACGCCATCCACTACCCGGAGGAGGAGACCCCCGCCGGCCGCCCGCTCAAGACCGGCCCGCTCTACGACCGGCTCGCGGAGCGCGGCGCGGTGTACGGGATGCGCTTCGGCTGGGAGCGCCCGCTGTGGTTCGCCCGCGACGGCGAGCCGGCGCGGGACCGCTACTCCTTCCGCCGCGGCAACTGGCACGACGCCGTGGGCGCCGAGTGCCGGGCGGTGCGAAGCGCCGTCGGCGTCCTCGATCAGACGAGCTTCGGCAAGTACGAGGTGTCGGGCCCCGGCGCCGCGGCGCTCCTCGATCGTCTCTGCGCGAACCACCTCCCGCAGCGCGACGGGCAGATCGTCCTCACCCCGTTGTGCACCCCGCGCGGCGGGATCGAGTGCGACCTCACCGTGACGCGTCTCGCCGCCGACCGCTTCTACCTGGTGTCGGCGGCAGCGACCGAGCTCCACGACTACGCCTGGATCGAGCGACATCTCCCGGGCGACGGGAGCGTCCGGCTGGAGAACGTAACGGCGCGCTACGGCGTGCTCACCCTCGCCGGGCCGCGCTCCCGGGAGCTGCTCCAGGCGCTCACCGACAGCGACTGCGGACGCGAGGCCTTTGGGTTCTTCCGTTGTCGCGACCTGGCGCTGGGCACGGCGCCGGTCCGGGCGCTCCGGGTCTCGTACGTCGGCGAGCTCGGCTACGAGCTCCACCACCCGGTCGAGTTCCAGCGCACCCTCTACGACGCCCTGCAAGAGGCGGGGGCGCCGCTGGGTCTGGTGGACTGGGGCTACCGCGCCCTCGACTCGATGCGTCTCGAGAAGGCCTACCGGCTCTGGGGCGCCGACCTCTCCGCCGACTGGACCCCCCTCGAAGCGGGCCTCGAGCGCTTCGTCGATTTCGACAAGGGCGACTTCCTCGGACGAGACGCCCTGGTGGCCCAGCGCGAACGCGGAGTCGAGCGCCGTCTCGCGTGTCTGGCGGTGGACGCCGACGACGCCGACTGTCACGGAAGCGAGCCGATCCGGGCTGGGGACGAGCTCGTGGGCTACGTGGCTGCCGGCGGCTACGGACACGTCGTGGAGGAATCGATCGCCCTCGCCTATCTCCCGGTCGACTACGCGACGCCGGGGACGACCCTCCGCGTCCAGATCCTCGGCGACCGGCGCCCGGCCCGCGTCGTCGACACGCCGCTCTACGACCCCAAGAACGAGCGGCTGCTCGCCTAGCAGACGCGGGATGCGCGGCTAGAGGGGGCCCACCGGCGGGCCGTCGTGGGGGCGCGCGATGCCGCGGAGCAGACGGCCCAGGATGTCGGAGCCGGTGATGATGCGTCGCTCTCGGCCCCAGACCAGGATGAGGTCGTTGTCGATCACGTCGTCGCCCGGGTGTTGACGATCGATCTGGAGCTTGGGCAGCACGGCCTCGATCCGCGTGTCCGGGTCCTCGACCACGATCGGTCGATGGCAGAACGACTCGGGCGATACGGCCTTCGAGCCGAGCATCGCCTCGCGGAGGAACCCGTCGGCGTCGAGGACCAGCAGCGGTGCCCCTTCGACGGAGGTCAGTACGACCCACTTCTTTCCCGAAGCCTCGATCTGCTGCAGGAAGGGGTCGTCGGGGGACGCGGCAAAGGCCGGGAACACCGGGCTCCCCTCGGCCACCGGAAGCGGGAGCACGCTCTTCGGGTCGAGGGCCTCTCCCTCCTCGAGGACGCTCAGGTCGTCGAGGGCCATGAAGTTGAGCGCGCCGATGCCCTCGACCCGGCCGATCTCGGTGGTGGGCGAGGCGACGTAGCGCTTCAACACCTCGCGCAGTGCGTCCTCGCCCAGGAAGTCGAGGCTCTCGCCGCCGAGCCAGGCGTCGAGGAGCAGCGCCGTCGGCTTGGCGATGGGATAGAGGACGATCTGCCAGAAGCGCAGAAAGGGGCGCATCTTGGTCGCCATCCGCAGGGCGTTCCGCGAGAAGTAGGCCTGGGGGATGATCTCGCCGCCGAGGGTGATGACGAAGGTGGAGAAGACGAAGCCCACGGCGCCGGCGAGCATCGAGTCCGAGAGGAGCGCCAGCAGGACGTTCGTCCCGACGTTTCCCCAGAGCACGGTGGCGAGCAGGAAGTTCGGATCGCTGCGCAGCTCGAGGAGGCGGGCGGCGTCGGTGTCGCCGGCGGTCGCCTGGGCCTGGAGCTGGAGGCCGCTCACCCCGAAGAGGGACAGATTCAGACCGGAGAAGCTCCCGGACTGGACCACGCAGGCCGCGATGCCCACCCAGGTGAGGAGCGTGTCCATCCGTGGAGGGATGTATTGCAATCTCGCGCGGGCCGCAACGGCGCGCGCCCCGGCCCTGGGCCGGGGGTCAGTTGGCCGGTGCCGCGGGCACTTGCCCGTCGGCGGGCGGGGCGTTCGGGTCGCTCACGAGGATCGGAAAGACCTGGCCGTCCTTGCCGCCCTGGGAGTCGACGACGTGCACCTCCACCCGGTGCTCTCCGAGCTGGCCCTCGCCGGGGGTCCATGCGATCTCTCCCAACACCTCGTCGATCTGCATCCCGTCCGGGCCGTCGACGAGCTCGAAGCGCAGACCGCGGTCGCCGTCGGGATCTTCCGCCTCCACGCTGTAGCGGAAGCTGCCGTCGGCCATGAGCCCCGTCTCGGGGTGCGACGTGATGACCGGCGGGAGGTTCCCGAGCACCACGGGCAACATATCGTGGGGGGCGCTCTGCTCTTCGCCGTCCCAGGCCACCACCCGGGCGTGGATGCGCGCCCCGGTGCGCAGCGCGCTGGTGTTGAAGCGGCGGCCGCGGTTCCCCGTGGCGACGCCGTTCACGTACCAGCGGTAGCGGAGCTCGAGCCCCTCTTTGTCCTCGAGATCGGTGTCGTGGGCCGTGGCCACGACACCGATCGTCTGGCCGCGCTGCACCGGCGGGAGGAGGTCGTACTCGGCGTCGGCGACGCGCGGCGGCGCGTTCTCGACCCGGACCGACGCGCTCACCGACTCCCCCTGGCTCTTGCCGTCGGTGGGGATGGCGCGCACCTCGACCCGCGCGCCCTTGGGCGAGCTCTGGAGCGAGAGTCGGTTGTTCTTGCCCGAGGCCCGGGCGCCGTCCAGGGTCCACTCGAAGAGCACCCAGGTCGGGTCGCCGTCGGGGTCGCTGGCCGACGCCACCGCCTCGACGTAGCCCCCGCTCTGGGGGCTGCGCGGCTTGAGCCGCAGCGCGTCGATCTGCGGGGGCCGGTTGGCCTGGGTCCGCGTCTGGGGCGTCGGCGCGCCCATCTGGGTGCCGCTGGTCTCCGGCGCCTCGCCGTCGCCACAGCCCGCCCTCAGTGCGAGCAACGCTGCGATCCCGTGCCCCCCGACCAGGCCCGGGGTCCCCCTCCACGTCCACGCCATGACGTCTTCCCCGCGCTACCGATCGAGGGGCGGACTGAGCGTCAACCAGAACAGGATGTTGCCGCTCGTGGTGGCCTCGTAGGAGACCATGACGAAGTCCTCGGCCGACCCGTCCTCGAGGGAGGGCAGCTGCGAGAGCGTCATCGCGCCCTCGGGGCCGGCGAGCTCGGTTTGATCGCTCACGTGGTAGACCGTCGGGTTGGCCCCGGTCGCCGTCGGGCTCACCGAGATCGTGCGCCCCGCCAGGCTCACCGAGTGGATCCAGCCGAGCTGCTCGGCGGCGCCCGCCGGGCTCGCCGCGACGACGAGACCCGCGGCGAGGGCCAGGGCGGTCAGTCGAAAGTGCCGAGTCATGGGTGTTCTCCCTTTCCTCTGTGTCCAGACGCCTCGGGGGATCACCCCGGCCGACGCCGATCTACTGGTTGGGCTCCTGCCAGAAGAGCTGGCCCACCGGGTCCTCGGGCATGTCCGGCGGCGGCGGCGGCGGTCGCTTGTCGACGATCACCCGCGGTCCCCCCGGTCCGACCGAGATCTTGGGATCGGTGGGGACGCCGGTGCCCATGTCGTACTTGCGGTCCTGGCCCGCTCCGGTCTCGGCGAAGAGCCCGTCGCCGCAGTAGATGCGGAAGGCGTAGATCGCCGCCTCGCCCGTCGCGTTGCACGGGTCGACCACCGGAATCTCCGGCTTGAAGGAGCCGACGAGGATCCAGAAGTTGAAGAGCGCCGCGTTCGTGACGAACTTCTCGTGGTCCTCGGCCCGGAAGAAGTAGCCGTTGGGTCCGGGCGGGGTGCAGTAGCCGTCGTTGGAGGCGTCGTAGAGATCGGCCTCCGTGAAGACCGTCGGCGCCTGCCGCTCGTAGGGATCGTGGTCGATCATCGAATAGAAGCGGTTGTCGTCGGCCGTCGACCCCGTGTCGCCGGGACGCTTCAGGTCGGCGCGCTCGCCGCTGCCGAAGGCGACCCAGAGCCGGCCGCTCTTGAGGGCGCCCGCCGGCGGGTAGAAGAAGCTCTTCGAGTAGGTCACCGCAGAAACGGTCGCCGGCGGCACCTCGAAGAACTTGACGAACTTGGTGTTCGGCTGGCTCTCCTGGCCGAGCACGTCGTTCACCGGGTCGCTCAATACGTTCGGCGTCGCCGCGAACTTGTCGTAGCGGAGCACCCACTTCCACATGTTCCCGCCGAGGTCGCCCACGTAGATCACGTCGGCGTAGCCGTCGAAGTCGAGGTCGAAGACCGAAGGCGTCGACGGAATCGCGTAGAGCATGTCGCTCTCCTCCGCCGTGGGCCCGCCGAACTTCTTCTCGCCCAGGAGCTGGCCGGTCTTCAGGTCGATGATGTAGATCCCGCGACCCGCGACCTGGGCCGGGTCGTAGTTGACCATGTCGTTCGGGTCGCCGCTCGGGTGGTAGCCACCGGTCACGATCGCCACCCAGCGCTCGTGGGGTTTGCCGCTGATCTCGACCCGCACGCGGGTCACGACCGGGCGACCCCAGGTCTGGCCGAACTGGTCCTTGATCGCCTGCGGGTCGCTCTCGCGCGGGTACTCCCAGAGGTAGCCCGGGTAGCTCGGCGGCACGGGCCCGGCGCCGAGGCCCGGGTCGGTGACGTCGAGGGCGTAGTAGGCGTGGCCGCCCTGGCGCAGCCCGCCGAGCAGCACGGTGCGCCACTCGCTCCCGTCGGAGGCCTTCTGCTCGTTGCCGTCGCTGTCGATCCACGCGTCGGCCACGGTGGGACTGCCGTCGACACCGTAGTAGTCGCGGGCCCCCGTGTCGCGGGGGATCTCGCGGATCGCCTGACGCACCGGCCAGGGCATGAAGCCGAACAACTCCTCGCCGGTCCCGCGGTCGTAGCCCGGGGTGGGGACGGCCTGGTACTCCCCGGCGTTGAAGCCGTGCACCCAGCCGTCGTTGCTCCCCGCGAACACCACGCGTTTGCGGGTGCCGTAGGTGATCTTGAACTGGATGTAGGAGGGCTCCGTCAGCGAGAGCCCCGGCTCCTCGGCCAGCACCGGGTTCGAGTGGAAGATGTCACCGAGCAGCCAGGGCCGCTGGAGACAGGCGCCGCCGACCTGCCCGAAGACACAGCCGCGCACGTTCCAGATGATCTCCCGCGAGAGCTCGTCGACGGTCGTCGCCACGGTCCCGGAGTAGGTGGCGATGTCCGCGACGACGAGATCGTCGGTGGGATCGACCGGGTCGCCCAGCTGGAGGGGTGTCATCGGACCGCCGTCCAGGGTGTGCAGGAAGTTCGCGCGCGAGTCCATGATCGACGTGTAGAGCCGCCGGGCACCCGGAGCCGGGATCTCCTCCCCGGCGTCCCAGAAGGGCACCGCGGTCGCCGCGAAGTCACCGCCGAGACAGGGGACGGGGTTCCCCGCGAAGGCGCAGTTGCCGTTCTTGTCGTGGATCTCACCCGCGCCGGTGAGGTTCCACAGCTGCATGTGGCCCTCCCAGTAGGGAGAATCCGCGGACGGGATGAACAGGCTCGTGTAGAGGTTGCCGCCGACCGCGGTCCGGGTGGCGGGCACCGTCGCGGAGCTGAAGGCCTGCGACTTGATCAGGATGTCGGTGATCGCCTCGGTGATCGCGGTGGTGAGCTCTTCGGCGTTGTTGCTCTGCTTGAACAGCCCGTTCCCGTTGGCCGCGGTAGCCGTGAGGATCGCGTTCGCGGCGGCATTCGTGGTGAACCCGACCGTGTAGACGTCGATCACCTGGGTGCCGTTCACGTCGTCGGGCCGGAAGTCGTTGTTCTGCATGAAGAACGCGACGTCGTCGAGCCAGCGCTGGCCGTTCTCGCCACCCTCACCGGCGTAGTTGGGCGCGTAGTCGCCAATCAGGTCGTCGAAGTCGTCAAAGTCCTGCGCTTGCGCCGTGCTCCCACCATCGGTGAAGTCGTCGCGGGTGGGCTCGCCGTCGGTGATCACGATGACGAAGTGCTTCTGGCACTCGTTCTGCACCGGATCCGGCGGCTCGTTGCCGGGGCTGTAGGTGCCGTCGGGCACGCCGTTGGGGGCCGCATCGGTGCCGTAGCGGTACGGTGTAAACCGCGTGCCGTCGTCGCCGAACGCGGTCTCGCTGGCGTTGCGCGACTGGAAGTAGGTGTAGACCTGGAAGAGGGTCTCGGCGAGGGGCGTCCAGGTCACCGGGTCGAGGGCCTCGATCGCGTCCTGGAGATGCTGGGTGTGCGACTGGGGCCCGACGCCGTTCAGCGTGTAGTCCGGCGTGTCGAGGTCCTGGATCGGTACACGCAGGTAGCCGCCGTGGAACTCGCCGCCGTGGGAGCGGCGGAACTGCGCCATGCCGAAGCGCACCTCCCCCGCGGCGTTCACGTTGCAGATCACCTCGGTCAGCACGTCCTTGGCCGCGGTCATCCGCGTGCGCTGGTACTTCGAGTAGGTGGTGAGCCCCTGCGAGGCCTGGGTGCAGGGCGAGTAGCTGCCGTTCGCCGTGTCGGCGATCTCGGTGAGGATCGGGTCGCCGTCGGGGAGCTGGAACATCCACTCCGCGTAGTTGCCGGTGTAGGAGGTGCTTCCGGTGGTGAGCCGCGGGTCGCCGTAGAAGGTGCGTGTCTTGCCACAGCGGGTCACGTCGACCGAGGTCGTCCCCGCCGCGACCCAGACGCCGCCGTTGCAGTTGCAGGCGCCGCAGTTGTAGTTGGTGTTCGGGTCGTAGGCGGGGTGCCACACGATGTTCTTCATCGACCCGGAGTTGTCGACCATCAGGACGACGTTCGGCGGGGACGCGGTGGTGAACAGGTTGGTGTCGTCCTGGGCCTGGGCGGTGCCGGCGGTCATCGCCGCGGCCAACACACCCACCGTCATCAGACGTCGCATGGTGAACTTCATGTCCTACTCCTCACCCCCCCGAAAAACCAAAACGGCGCGTCGGCTACTCGAGCCGGAACGCCCCCGCGACGGTGTCGAGCCGCGCGGTGTTCTGCCCCGAGGCCTGGCCCTGCACACGGATGCGGTAGAGCCAGTAGACCTCGCGGGGCAGCGATTGATCCATGTTGATGCTCACGGGCTGCGACCCGACGTACTGGATCGCCGGGTTGACCCCGATGTTCGGGTCGGCGCAGTAGCTCGGCTGGGCCGTGTAGGGCAGCGCGCCGTAGATCGCCGGGTCGCCGTAGTTGATCGCGGCGGCGCAGGCCGGGAAGGGCACGACCGCCGTCTTGTCGTAGGCGTTGGGGTCCGTCGTGAGACGCTCCTTCGCGTCCGAGAGCCCCGCCTCGGCGGCGTAGAGCGCCATCTTCGACTGTGTCTGGAAACCCGCGACCTTGCGGTCCTGGGTCACGGTCTCCATCGCGGCGATCCCGATCAGGCCCATCAGCACGAGGAGCATCACCGTGACGATCAGCGCGGCCCCTTGCTCGCGTTTGTTCCGAGCGATCTGCGCCATCGCTAGACCCCCACCTTCTTGCCCATGCGGCCGCGGAACCCGACGTTGCGCAGCCGCACGGTCGTCGTGTGGACGCGCCGCAAGAACCCGTCGTTGGGTACCGCGACAAAGACCCGGTTCTCCATCGCCTGCATCCCGGCCTGGATGAACGCGCCGTCGGGGGAGCCGGGGGCGTTGTCCCGGGTGCGAACGACGACGTTGATCCGCATCTCGCGCAGACGGCGGTAGTCGCCCAGGCCCACCGCGCCCACCGACTGGAAGACCGGCTCCGGCGCCGCCGCGCCGAACATCTCGCCGGGGTCGCGGATCCCGTCGAGGTTGTTGTCGAAGAACCAGACGGCCTGGAGGTCTTCCACGTCGCTGGCGAGCGCCGTCCCGTTGCGCTGGAGGACACTCACCCCGTTCGCGTCCAGCACGATCTGATAGACGTGGGCGGGCACCGCGACCAATTGCTCGCCCGCGACCCAGGGCAATGCGTTCGGGTTCAGGAAGTCGACGGTCACCGAGGCCGGTGGGCCGACGTTCACCGCGGTGATGATCCCACATGCGCTCCCCTGGCTCGGCTGGTCGGTGTTGGCGACGATCACCCCGCCGTTCACCTGGAAGTCCGCGGCGCCGTAGGCGGCGGGCGGCGGGACGATGTTCTGCTCGAGGACGATCCGATCGAGCTGGAGAATCTGGCCGTTGTTGTTGGTGACGACCCCACCCGGGTTGTTGATCTCGGCGAAGACCGGCTGGTTCTCGGCCAGGTTGCCGGCGCCGTCGAAGGGCTGGATCGCGTTGCTGTCGGTCACGAAGATCGTGTCCGGGGCGTTCTGGTTGTCGACGCCACAAGCCGCCACCTCTTCGGGGAGACCCATCGCCGTGCTGCGCGCGTCCCGCTCGATCAGGTCGGCGATGGCGCGCATGTTCTGCTGCACCTCCGTCGTCTGATCGACGACGGTGTAGGTGTTGTTCTGCATCTCGAAGGTCGCCATCGCGGCCACGACGATGGTCGCCGAGAGCGCGAGGGCGACGATGAGCTCGAGCAGCGTGAAGCCGCGTTGCGGACGCATGACCCCTCCTAGATATCCGTCGGCTGGTCGTCGTAGCGGACGCCCGAGATCGTCACCTGACGGTTCGGCCAGTCCGGCTCGTTCCAGATCACCCGCACCTCGATCGTCTTGCGCACCGCGAGGGTCCCGGCGGGCCAGGGCGGCGAGGGCGGTGCCGGGCTGTCGGTGATCTGCCACTGCACGGTGTAGACCTGGGACTGCTGGGGCACGCCGGCGATCTGCACGCTCCCCTGGGTGAACTCGTTGGCGGCGGGCAGGTTCGACGCCGGGAAGATCGGGGCGACCAGCGCGGCGAGGGGCTGGGGGGCCGTCCAGGGTGCAGCCGCCAGCGCGGGGTCGGCGAAGTTCATCCGGTGGAACTCTTCGAGCACCGAGTAGGCGATCGACGCCGCCTCGGTGGCGTGCTTCCCCGCCCGACCCTGGCTCATCGCGTGGAGCGACATGGCGGCGATCCCGAGGAGCCCGACGGCGAGGATGCCGATCGCGACGGTGACCTCGAGCATGGTGAAGGCCGAGCGGGCCTTCGGACCGCGTGTTCCGGGTGACGGGGCCTTCGGACCGCGTGTTCCGGGTGACGGGGCCTTCGGACCGCGTCGGGTGAGGTCGGCGTGACGGATCCGCATCAGAGCCTCCACTGAGCGCTTCCCGCGTCCCAGCCGTGGACACGGACTCCGCCGAGCGCGGTGAGCACCACGGCGTAGTCGCGACGCCCGTTGGTGATGTAGACGGCGCCCACACCGCTTCCCGGCGGGCCGACGTTGCAGGCGGGGTTGAATGCGATCGGGATCCCGTCGGCGCGGAACATCACCCACGTGGTCGGGTTGCCGGCGCCGTCGGTGAAGGAGACGCCGTCGATCAGCGGCGCGACGTCGCCCACCGGGTCGTTGGGCGCCGCAGCGCCGTTGGACAGCGCCGCGGTCTGGCCCCAGTTGACGCCGGGCGGCGCAGCGGAGTAGACGACGTGGACGTCCTCGTTGGCGTCGAAGAGACAGTTGTTCGCGCCGGGTGCGCCGTCGTTCGTGACGAGGACCGGCACGGGGCCGCCGGTGCGGGGATCGTTGGGGAGCGGCGTCGCGATGGGGTCGCCCGCGCCACCAGCGCTCAGAAACACGATGTGCCGGTTGCCGGTGCGGATCGCCTCGGCGCGCGCGAGCATGAACGCGTCGGCCACCTGGCGGGCGATGTCGCGCACCTGGTTGTCCTGCCTCCAGTTCTGGAGGCCCGGGACCGCGACCGCCGCCATGATGCCCACCATCGCCACGGCGATGAGCATCTCGAGGGCCGTGACCCCGGCGCGCGCGCGATGAGCGGGGCGGGAGTGCAGATCGGGTGCGGGGCGCAGCGCGGGTTCCATAGCGACCCGAGAAGAGAGCAATCGATGTGCCATCGGGAGACTCCTCGCTAACCCCTTGAAAAAGGGGCCGCTTCTGGCCTTATCGGACAATCGCTGCCGCGAACTGACTGCGAAATCGGGTGCGCACTGCGAAGCGGGCTGCGGGCCGACGGGCCAAACGGTGTCTCGTGTCACGCGCCCGCAACTCGATACCCTAAGTGCGCCACCGAGGGGGCGCGCGCAGCCCCGGCGCTTCGAGGACTCCGAGGCTCGACCGCGGGCCGCCGCGATGGGGAGGCGGCTCGGGCACGCACGGAGTTCGAGTTCCCGCGGTGGCCCCAGCAGACGCTTCCCGCGTCGTTTCGAGGCCGGATCACGCGAGCGACTCCGCCGCGCGTCAGCGGCCGCCCGTGCCCGGCTCGCGGTCCAACCGCTGGGGTGGCTTGGCGAGCTCGAGCCGTCGGGCGAACTTGTGGCCCGGCTCCGCGCGCCCGAGCAGAAAGCCCTGGAGCGCGTCGCAGCCCTGCTCCGCCAGGAACTCGGCCTGGATCTGCGACTCGACCCCCTCGGCCACGACCTCCAGGCGCAGGTTGTGCGCCATCGCGATCACGGCGGCGGTGAGCTCGCAGTCGGCGCGGTTGCCGGGGATCCCCGACACGAAGCTGCGGTCGATCTTGAGCCGATGGAGCGGGAAGCGCCGTAGGTAGCTGAGCGACGAGTAGCCCGTCCCGAAGTCGTCGAGGGCGAGACGGAAGCCGGCGCGGCGTAGCCCCTCGACCACCGATCCCACCATCCCCTGGTCGTCGATCAAGGCCGACTCGGTGATCTCGAGCTCGATTCGCCCCGCTTCGATGCCCGCGGTGTCGACGATCTCGCCGAGCCGCGCCGTGAGGTCGCGCTCGTGGAGCTGCCGGGGCGAGAGGTTCACCCCGACCTGGATCGGCTCGAAGCCGGCGTCGTCCCAGATCCGGCACTGCTCGCAGACCTGCGCGAAGACCCACTCGCCGATCGGCACGATCAACCCGCTGTCTTCGGCGACCGGAATGAACTCCCCCGGCTCGACGACGCCGAGCTCGGCGTCTTTCCAGCGGAGCAGGGCTTCGGCGCCCGTCACGAAGCCGCCTCGCGCGGTCTTCTGCACCTGGTAGCCGACGGAAAGGGCACCTTGGTGCAACGCGCCGCGCAGCCGACCCTCGATCTCGATGCGGCGACGATTGCGTTGATCGAGCTGCTCGGTGTACCCGACGACCCGCGCGCGACCCACCCGTTTGCCCTGGAACATCGCCGCGTCGGCCTTGCGCAGGAGCTCCTCGGCGGTCGTCGCATCGCGGGGGTAGAGCGCGTAGCCCGTCGTCGCCGACACGCCGAGCTTGCGTCCGCCGATCTCGAAGGGCTGGGACAGACGCTCGTTGATGTGCTCGGCGAGGCTCTCGACCCGATCGACGTCGACGGGACCCTCGAGGAGCACGGCGAACTCGTCGCCGCCGTAGCGCGACACCGGGGGCGCGAGCGCCCCGGGCCCGCCGGCGAGCCCCGCGGTGCGCGCGACCGAACGCAGACGATCGGCCACCGCGACGAGGAGCTCGTCGCCGCCGCGATGCCCGAGCGAGTCGTTGATCTGTTTGAAGCGATCGACGTCGAGGAAGAGGAGCGCGAGGCTCTCGCCACCCCCCTCGGCGCGCGCGATCGACTCGTGGAGCGTCGTCTGGAACGACTGGCGGTTGGGCAGGCCGGTCATCGAATCGAAGTAGGCGAGCCGTTGGATGCGGTCCTGATCCTGTTTCTGTGCGGTGATGTCCTGGGCGAGCACCCAGTACCCACTCACCCGTCCGCTCTCGTCGTGGTGGGGTCGAAAGCTGCCGAGCAAGTAGCGGGTCTTGCCGTCCGCGTGGGTCTGCCACAGCTCGGTCTCGACGGACTCTCCGCGGAGCGCCGCCTCGATGTGGGGGAGCGCCGTCTGGTAGTTCTCCTCGCCGAGGATCTCGCGGACCGGCCGCCCACGGAGCTGGTCCCGCGACAATCCGTACCACTGCTCGCAGACGGCGTTGTTGAACTGGTAACGCTGCTCGGTGTCGACGAAGCCGATCAGGACCGGTACGGAGTCGGCCATCGTCTCGAGGCGCTTCGCGCTGGCGAGGGCCTCCTCTTCCGCACGGCGCCGCTGGGTCACGTCGATCGCCATTCCCACGTGACCCCGGACGCGGTCGTACTCGTCGAGGATCGGCTTGGAGCGGCTCACGATCCAGCGCACCTCGCCGTCGCGACGCCGGGCGCGCCACTCGATGTGACATTCGGTTCCGGTCTCGACCGCCTCGCGCCAGGTCTCCGACACGCGCTCGATGTCGTCGGGGTGGACCATCCGCACCCACCCCTGTCCGAGGATCTCCTCGATCGTGAGACCGACGAGCCCTTCCCAGTAGCGGTTCGCGTAGACGAGACGACCTCGCGCGTCCGCCTCGAAGACCGCAGCCGGAGCGCCGGCCGCGAGCGAACGGAAGCGCTGCTCGCTCGACTCGAGGGCCTCGGCGACGCGCTTTTGCTCGGAGACGTCGGTGAGCAGGGCGTAGAACCCCTCGACCTCTCCGCGGGAGTCGACGACCGGCGCGTAGGCGCTGTGGACGTGGGCCGTCTTGCCGGAGGGCAGACGCTCTTTGCGTTCGAAGCTCACGGAACGACCGCCGAGCGCGATATCGACGTAGCGACGGACGGTTTCGAAGATCTCGTCGCCGATCACCTCGCGCACGTCGCGTCCGCTGATGTCTTCGTCGGCCAGCCCGTAGCGGTCGCGGTACTGGCGGTTGCTGAAGCCGATCCGCAGGTTGCGGTCGATGTACACGATGCGCGCGGGGAGCGCGTCGGCCACGATGCGAAGCCGATCCTCGCTCCGCTGGAGCGCGTGACGCGCGTCGCGACGCTCGGAGCGGTCGCGGACCAGCGCGAAGAGCTGGGGCCTCTCGCCGGCGACCCGCCAGGTCTGGACCTCGACGGGGATGGGGTGTCCGTCGGCGTGGCGCAGTTCCTTCTCGTAGCGCGTCGAGCAGCCGTCGGCGTCGATCTCGTCGCGGGCGGCACGATCGGCGGCGTTCCACTGGGGCGGGGTGAGTTCGCCGTGCCGCATGCCCCGCAAGGCCTCGAGGGTGTACCCGGTGAGCTGGAGAAAACGCCGGTTGGCGTCCTCGATACGTCCATCGAGGTCGGTCACCAGGATCGCGTCCATACTGGTCCGGAAGAGGTTGCGGTAGGTGGCCGACGAACGCGCCAGTGCAGCCTCGGCGTTGCGCCGGTCGTCGATGTCGCAGATCGATCCCGCGAACCGCTCCGGACGGCCCCGCGCGTCGCGCCGGCTCATTCCGCGGGACAGAAACCATCGGTAGCCCCGCTCGTCGGTGCGCAGACGGTGCTCGATGCGGTACGGCGTGCCGTCGCGCAGACAGCGCTTGATCGCCTCGTCGGTGGCGGCGCGGTCTTCGGGGTGCACCCGTTCGAGGATCGCCTCGGCGGTGCGCGGCGCGGTCTCGGGCGTGCAGCCCAGGAGCTCCGCGAAGCGACGCGAACAAAACACCGCGTCACGAGCGAGGGCCCAGTCCCAGATCCCATCGTGGGAGCTCTCGACGACGAGGTCGAAACGCTCGCGCTCGGCCTGGATACTCTCCCGGACCGCCTCGAGCGCCGCGGCAGAGCGCTCGTACTGAGCCACCTGCGCGCGCAGCGCGAGCACCTCGGCGCGGAGCTCCTCCGCCGGAATGTCGATCAAACGCTCGTCTCGCATCGCGGGTCCACCCCAGAGCCGAGCCGTTGATCGTTCGGATCCGCCCATCCCTTGAGCGCCGCTGGCGTCAAGAAACCACCACCTCGTCGGGCGTTCCGCCGCCACCTTCCCCGTCGACACCGGGCGGCAGCGCGAGTGCAGCGCGTCTCGCTAAGGACCCGTCCTGAGGGGCTCTTCGGACACGGCGCGACGGGTCGAGCTGAGCTAGTCATGGGGAGACTCGAGAGGAGCGCTCATGACGTCCGACCCCAGCGAATCCACCCCGTCGCGACCCCTGGAGGTCGTCGGAGACGAAGCGGCGCCGGCCGCAACACAAGCCGCCGAGGAGACCGAGTCGGGTGGGCGAGGAGGCGGGCTGCGCAAGGTGTTCTGGATCGCCGCCTTCGCGGTGGTGTTGCTCGCGGTCGCTGCGCTCGGCACCACCGGATACCTGGGGCAGCGCGAGATGCGCGAACGGATCACGGCCCTCGAGGGGGAGCTGGCCGACACCCGTGCCGCGCTGGCCGCCGAGCAGTCGGCCCTCGCCCAGGAGCAGGCCCGGGCGGACGGCCTCCAGACGACGATGGGCCGTGTGAACGCGTTGGCCAACCAGCTCGCCGCCAGTCTGGAAGAGCTCCAGATCCTGACGGGCGGGAGCAGCACCGAGGCGGCGCCGGAATCGACGCCCGCGGCCGCGGCCCCCGCCCCGACCGCCGACGCCGAGTCGGCCCTCGTCGAGGGCGCCGACGCAGGGGACGTCGCCGGAACGAGTGCGAGCGCCGAGGGCCGCGCCGCCGCGAGCGCGACCGGCGAAGGGTCCGAGGACCCGACCGGGGCGGATCCCGCGAGCGCGGCGGCCGCGGCCACCCCGGTGGATCCCGCGAGCGCCGAGGCCGCGCCCACCCCGGTGGATCCCGCGAGCGCTGCGGCCGAAGCCACCCCGGCGGATCCCGCGAGCGCTGCGGCCGAAGCCACCCCGGCGGATCCCGCGAGCGCCGAGGCCGAGGCCACCCCGGCGGATCCCGCGAGCGCCGAGGTCGCGCCCACCCCGGCGGATCCCGCGAGCG
>JANQRO010000311.1 GCA_028284525.1 Myxococcota bacterium
CGCTGCTCCAGGAGTACGTGCCGGGGGTCGAGATCGGGATCTTCTACGTCCGGCGCCCGGGTCGTGAACGCGGCGAGATCATCTCGATCACCGACAAACGCATGCTCGCCGTGACCGGAGACGGACGACGCAGCCTCGAGCGTCTGATCCTCGACGATCCCCGAGCGGTGTGTCTCGCGGCGGTGCACTTCGAGCGTCACCGGGACCGCCTCGCGGAGGTCCCCGCCGCGGGCGAGCGCTTCGCCCTCACCGAGCTCGGTACCCACTGTCGGGGCGCTCTCTTTCTCGACGGGTCGGCGCTCGCCACGCCGGCCCTCGCCGATCGGATCGAAGCCGTGAGCCGCGGGTTCAGCGGGTTCGGCTTCGGGCGCTACGACGTGCGCTGCCCGTCGGCCGATGCGCTGCGCCGCGGCGAGTTCCGCATCGTCGAGCTCAACGGGCTTTCCTCAGAATCGACCCACATCTACGACCCGTCTCACTCCTTGTGGAGCGCCTACCGCACCCTCTTCGCCCAGTGGCGAATCGCCTACGAGATTGGGGCATCCAACCGACGGGAACACGCCGCGGTGGTCACACCGTGGCCGGAGCTGTGGCGCCTCCTCCGGGCGGCTCGCTCCTAGACCGGGGAGGATCCGTGCACCGCTGCCGACCGACGCACCACCGCCGACAGATCTGGATCGCCGCCCTCGTCCTCGCCCTGGGACCCGGCCTCGCACACGGGGAGGGCGTCTACACGAACTGGCGAGGGTTGGCGATCCGCGGCGCCGACCCCGTCGCCTACTTCGAGCAGGGGCGCCACGTCGAGGGCGACGCCGAGCACAGCTACGCGTGGCGGGGCGCAACGTGGCGTTTCGCCAGCGCCGAGCACCGCGAGCGCTTCGCGGCGTCGCCCGAGCGCTACGCACCCGCCTACGGGGGCTATTGTGCCTACGCGATGGCGCGGGGAGATCGTGTGAAGAGCGACCCCGCCCAGTGGTCGATCGTCGACAACCGGCTCTTTCTGAATTACAGCGCTGGGATCAAGTCGCGATGGGAGCGCGACGTCCCGGGCTTCGTGGAGAAGGCAGACCGAGAGTGGAATCGCCTGCGCAAGGACTGAAGCGCGCCCACCGGCCCGCCGAGGCGCCGCGCAGCTATCCGCGCTGCCCCGACGGGATCCCGGAGTTCGAGTTCCGTCAGGGTGCGTACTACACCCGTTTCGCGCGCTCCTGGCGGGAGCTCGATCAGGTGTTCCAGCTCCGCTACGAGGTCTTCAACCGCGAGCTCGGCGAAGGGCTCGCGCTGTCGGAGACTTCGCAGCGCGACGAGGATCGCTTCGACGCGGCGTGCCACCACCTCGTCGTGCGCGCCGTCGGCGACCACGAGGTCGTCGGCACCTATCGGTTGATGACCCACGAGCTCGCGGCGCGGGGCCCGGGCTTCTACTCCTCCCGGGAGTTCGAGCTGGGGTCGCTTCCGACACCGCTGCTGCGCGAGGGCGTCGAGCTGGGTCGCGCGTGTATCGCCAAGGCGCATCGCGGGCGCCGGGTGCTCTTCCACCTGTGGCGCGGCATCGGCGCCTACCTCGTCCACAACCGCAAGCGCTACCTCTTCGGCTGCGCGTCGGTCCCGACCCTCGACCTCGACACCCTCACCGCGCTGGCCGCGTCGTTGCGCGAGCGCGGCCACCTCCACCCCTCCCTGCGCGTCGAGGCCGCGCCCGAGTTCGCGCCGCCCGTCGCCGCGCCGGCGCCCCGCGACGCGAGCCCTCCGGAGATCCCGAGCCTGATGCGGAGCTACTTCAGCCTCGGCGCCCGCGTGTGCAGCGGCCCCGCTCTCGACCGCGAGTTCGGGACCGCCGACTACTTCGTCGTCTTCGACACCGCCGACGCCGACGCCGCGACCTACGAGCTCTACACCGGAAGCTGAGCCCGGCCCCCTCCCCTACGCTCTACGCCATGGACCTGCTCGTGAGTGGCGCGGGGCCGGCCGGGGTCGCGACGGCGATCGCGATGGCGCGGCACGGCTACGCGGTGACCCTGCTCGCAGGCGAGGGCACCCGCCCGCGCCTCGAGGGACTCTCGCCCCGCACCCGAGCCGCCCTCGCGCGCGACGGCTGCCCGAAGGCGGCCGCGCTCGCGGACGCCGCCCCGGTGCGGCGATTCGTCGCGTGGGGCGCGCTGTGCGGCGAGGTCAACCGCGAGTACCTCGTCGACCGCTCCCGCTTCGACGACGCGTTGCGGGCGGACGCCCAGAGCGCCGGTGTCGTCGTCGTCGAG
>JANQRO010000344.1 GCA_028284525.1 Myxococcota bacterium
CGCAGCGCGCCGCGGCTCCACGCCACCACCGGCACACCGGCCCGCTCGGCGAGCTCCTTCGCGCCGATCTTCTCGCCGCCGGCGCGGATCACGTCGCCGCGGGGGCCCAGGAAGCGAATCCCCGCCGATTCGAGGGCGTCGGCGAAGACGGCGTCCTCGGCGAGGAACCCCCATCCGGGCCACACCGCGTCGGCCTCGATCTCGCGCAGCACGGCGAGCAATGCGTCGCGGTCGAGGTAGGCGGCGAGGGCCCCGTTCGGGCTCGGGAGCAGCACCGCGCGGTCGGCGTGCCGGGCGAAGGGCGCACCCCGGTCGACCTCGGTGTAGAGGGCGACGCACTCGATGTCCGAGCCCTCGCTCCCGCGCAGGGCCTTCACCGAGCGCACACAGCGCATCGCGGCCTCGCCGCGGTTCAGGATGGCGAGACGGTGGATCGGCTGCGCATCGCTGGGAGTCATTGGACACCTCTCGGGCGAGAGGGGTCGCCGGGTTGCCACAACACCGCCGCCCGGGCGAGGCGGCCGTGGTGCGAGATGGAGACGGGGAAGCGGTGGCCGCCCACCCGGAGGGACGGGATCCGCCCGCGGCGTTCGAGCACCGCGGCGTCCGTGTGACCGCGCGAGACGGCCTCGCGACCGAGCGCGCGGCCGAAGGCCGCGCGGAGCGTGTCGCGATCCACGGGGAGGCCAGGTGTCGAGCCGATGGAAAGGACGTGTTCGGAGACCGCCTCGAGTGGGGTGTCCGGCGCCATCGCCAGGGCGCTCACCGCGTCGTCTTCGACGCGGACACGCACCGCGAGCGAGGAGCCGGCTGGGGTGTCGACGCGCCCGCATCCCCCCTCGGCCAGCGCGACGCGCAGGGCGCGGGGCGCGAACACGAAGCGGGGGTCGCCCCGCCGTAGCGCCTTGTAGGCCGCTTCTTTCGCGGCCCAGAACATCCAGCGTCGGCGGCGCGGCTCGGGGTCGGCGGAGATCGCGGCGCGCTCGTCGGCGTCGAACACGCGTCGGTCGAAGCCGGGATGCTGGGCGCCCTCGCGGGTGTCCGCCTGGGCGAGATCGACGACATCGTTGCCGATCACGAAAGCGATCGTTCCATCTCGATCAGCGTGCCCGTGATCTGACGGGCCACCTCGCGAGAGCCGCGCAGACCGCTCTCGTCGGTCTTGGGCTCCATCAGCCGGAGCGCCACCTGGAAGCGGTCGCCGCGCGTGGGTACCGCCGAGAAGGAGGTCTGCCGGCGGCCGCGCAGGTACACACAGAGCACCCGGCAGCCGGGCACGGCGCGATAGATACGGCCGACGCCGGGTGCGGCGTTTTCCATCTCGACACGACCCGAGCGGCTGCGGCCGCCTTCGGGGAAGAGCAGGGTCGTCTCGCCGCGCCGCAGGGTGTGCACCACCCGCGCCAGACTGCGCGCCACCTCGGCGCGTTTGCCTCCGCGTACCACCGGGATGCACTTGAAGACATAGGCGAAGAGCCGCAACGGGAGGTTCGACGCGAAGATGCTCCGCTCCGGCACGTTCCACGGCAGGCGGGAGAAACGCCGCACGTAGTAGAGGGGATGGCCCAGCGCCCATCCGATCAGGAACGAATCGATCATCGTCAGGTGGTTGGCGCAGATCAGCAGGGGCCCCGGCTCGTCCGCGATCTGCCGGTAGAGACGGCGGATCTCGTCACCGCCTTCGATCCGAAAGCCAAACCCGAAGCGCAGGGTGATCGCGGTGAGCGCGGTCGTGAGCGGCGAGAGCAGCCGATCGATCTCGCGCTGGATCCCGAGGCGAACCCGGCCCGCGAGGGGCAACGCGAGTGCGTCCGCCGTGTCGGTGCGCGGCGGTGCGCCCGCGTCGCGCACTACCCGATCTTGGAGCGGATCAGCTCCACCGCGTTGCCCACACTCTCGACGGCGTCGACATCTTCGTCGGCGATCTCGATGTCGAAGGCGCCTTCGAACTCGAGGACCACGTCGACGAGGCGCGCCGAGTTCACCTCGAGGTCGTCGAGGATGTGGGTGCCGAGACCCACCGCGGCGAGGGCGTTCTGGTTCTTCACATAGGGCGTGAGAATCTTCACGACCTGCTCGAACACATCCTTCTCTGTCATGCGCATCTCCTCATCCAGTCCGCGCAGGATTCCCCGTCTGTCTCAGTCTTTCCACTTGCGGAGGACGAGACAGGCATTGACGTCACCAAATCCAAACCCCGCCTTCACGAGGATCTCTAGATCCGGAGCCTCGCGCAACTCGTGGGTCACCGACCCCGCGTAGGGCGCGATCTCCGGGTGGATATCTTCGCAGTTGACCGAAGGATGGACGAAGCCCTCCCGGACCATCAAGACCGCGGCCACCGATTCGATCGCCCCGGCAGCCCCTAGGGTATGCCCGATCAGCGATTTCGTCGCGGTGATCGGAGGCAGGGCCTCCGGAGCGCAGCCCAGGGCCGTCGCCCAGGATCGGACCTCCTGCGGGTCGGCCCCCGTGGCGGTGAGGTGGCCGCTGATCGCGTCCACCTCGGAGGCCTCGATCCGGGCGTCCTGCAGGGCCCCTCGGACGCAGCGCACCACTCCCTCCGGGTTGGGGGCGGTCATGCTGCCACCCCCGCGGTGGCCTCCGCAGTTGACGCCGGTGCCGAGGAGCTCGGCGTGGATCCGGGCGCCCCGCTCCTGCGCGCTCTCGAGGCCCTCGATCAGCAGCACCCCGGCGCCCCCGGCCGGCACGAAGCCGGCCGCGCTGGCGCTCATCGGCCGGGAGGCCCGCTCGGGCGCGTCGTTGTACTTGCGCGACAGCACGCGCATCGCGTCGAAGCCTCCCCAGATGTAGACCGAGGCGCCCTCGGCGCCGCCGCAGAGCATGCGCTCGGCGAGTCCCGCCCGGATCCGCTCGGCGCCGATCGACACCGCCTCGGCTCCCGTGCTGCAGGCGCTCGAGTTGGTCGTCACCTGGTTGCCGAGGGCCAGGAGCCCGGAGACCCGGGCGGAGATCCCACTGGCCATCACCTGCTCGACGGCGGTGCTTCCCATCCGCCGCACGCGGCCCTCGTTCACGAAGGGCACGACCCGGTCGGCGATGGTGTCCATCCCGCCGATCCCCGTGCCGAGGACGGCGCCGGTATCCCAGTCGACCCGGTCGTCGTCGTAGGCGGGGCGGGGGAAGCCCGCGTCGGTCCAGGCGTCCACCGCCGCGATCGAGGCGTAGCGGTGCGCCTGGTTCATCGCGAGGAGCTGCTCCTCGCTGAAGTAGCTCTCGGCGATCTCGTCGGCGCCCTCGGGGACGCCGGCGACGTGGCAGCCGAACTTGAGCTCCGCCATCTCCTCGACCACGCGGATCCCCGACGCGCCCTTGCGCAGCGCCAGCTCGAAATCGGAGACGCGGTTCGCGTTCGGGGCCACCACGCCGAGGCCCGTGATCACCACTCGTCGGTCGCTCATGTCGCGACTCCCATCCCGGAGATTTCCCCCGAGCACACGACCTTGCCCTCGGCGCTCTGCATCTCTACCCGCGAGCGTAGCTTTCTGCGGCGAAAGAAAACCTTCTCGGCGCGCACCGTCACCGTCTCGCCGGGGTGGACGACCCCCGAGAACTCGACGTTGGCGTCGGTGAACAGCGTGACGAGCTTGCCGAGGTCGTCCGGGGCCTCTCGGGAGACGAGATAGATCCCCAGCGCCACCACCCCGGCCTGGGCCATCGTCTCGAGCAGGATGACGCCCGGCGTCACCGGGTTGCCCGGGAAGTGACCCCGGTAGAAGTCCGCCTCGGGGCGGAACCGGTAGCGGGCCACGATGTGGTCGTCGTCGAGCTCGACGATCTCGTCCAGGAAGCGGAAGGGCTCCTGCTGCGGGAGCGCCGCCAGCACCTGCTCCGGAGAGAGGCCGGGGCCCGCGCTCACCGGTCCATCTTCCCGCCCCGGGCCCGCTCGCTGGGGTGCGGGTAGTCGGGGTAGTCGATGTCCCGGAAGGTTCCCACCTTCGCGCGGTCGATGCTGTAGACCGCCTCGCCGTTCACCGAGACCGTGGCGTCGCCGATCGCCATCGAGGCGCCCGCCGCCGCGAGCTCGGTGAAACGTCGCACCCGGATCTCGGTGCGCACGACGCCGTCGTGGGGCCGGATCTGGCCGTAGAACTCGACCTCGCCGCAGCCCAGGGCGCGGCCCGCCCCCAGCCCGCCGCGCCACGCGCAGTAGAAGCCGAGGAGCTGCCACACCCCGTCGAGACCCAGACAGCCCGGCTGCACCGGGTCGCCGAGGAAGTGGCACTGGAAGAACCAGTCGTCCAGACGCACGTCGCGCTCGCCGACGATCCGTCCGCGCGCGCCGTCCCCGGCGACCTCGACGATGCGGTCGAGCATCAGCATGGGCGGCATCGGGAGCCGCGCGCCGAAGGCGGGCGGCGCGTCTTCGATCAGACGGCCGTGGGCGAAGGCCAAGAGCTCGCTCTGGTCGAAGGCGTCGCGGCTCTGGAACTCCTGGTATTTCACGCACGCCCCTCGAAGCGCATCAGATAGCTCGACCAAGTGAGGCCGGCGCCCACCCCCGCGACGGCGACGTCGTCGACGGCCTCCCATTTCTCCCAGTGCATCGAGATCACGCTCGCCGAGCTGGCGGCGCCGGTGTTGCCGAACCACTCGACGTTGCTGTGGTGTCGGTCGGCGGGGATCGAGCACTGTTTACAGACGTTCTGCAGCATGCGCAGATTCGCCTGGTGCCCGACGAAATGGAAGCGACGGGTCTCGTCTTCGAACTCGTTGCGCATGTCCCGCACCAGCCGCGTCATCCGTTTGATCCCGAAGGTCTGGACCACGCGTCCCTCCTGGGCAAAGTGACCCAGCCGCGGCACCACCACCTTGTCCGCGCCGGCGGGGCTCGACGCGAGGGTGTTGCCGAGGATCTCGACCGGCGCGGGCACCCGGGTCGACACGACCGCCGCGGCCGCGCCGTCCCCCCAGATCACCGCCGCGGCCCGGTCGCGGTAGTCGACGGTGCGGGTCAGCGCGTCGGGGACCGCCAGCAGGATGTAGTCCGGCAGCCGCTGCGGGTCCATCTGCTGGAGCATGTACAGCTGGACGTAGAAGCTCGTACACGCGGAGAGCATGTCGAAGGCGGGAACTTCGAGCTCGAGAGCGCAGGCGATGTTGCAGGTGTCGGCCGGGGACGCGGTGTCGATCGCCGAACTCCCTCCGATCACCATCCCGATCTGGCTCTTCTCGATCCCGGCGCGCTCGATCGCCATCAGCGCGGCGTGTTTGGCGAGATCGGCGTTGCTGTAGAGCTGGACCTCGAGGGCCGCCCGGGGCTCGGCGTTGCGCGTCTCGCGCAGGTAGTCGAGGGGCATCACGGTGCGTCGCGATCGGATCCCCACGCGCTCCATGATCCACTGGTCCGTGGTCCCGATGTCGAGCTCTTCGAGAAAGGCGTTGCTGATCTCGTTCTCGGGATGGAAGTGGCCGAGTCCGTGCAGGTACAGCGTCATCGCATGGCTCCCGAAATGTGCTCGCCGCCGTCGACACGGATCACTTCGCCGTTGATCCACGACGCCTCGTCGCGCGCGAGCAGGTAGATGCAGTTGGCGACATCGCGGGGGGTGGTGAGGCGTCCGAAGGGGTTGCGCGACCGGGCCGCGGCCTTCAGGTGCGCGTTGCCGGGGATCGCGCGCAACGCCGGGGTGTCGGTGATGCCGGCCTGGATCACATTGGTACGCACGCCGTAGGGGGCAAACTCGACGGCGATCGACCGGGCCACGGACTCGAGGGCCACCTTCGCGGCGCCGACGGCGGCGTAGCCGCGCCAGGCGACGGTGTTGCCCTCGCTCGTCAGGCCGAACACCCGGGCGTCGTCGGCGAAGAGCTTGCGCTGGTGGAGCCGCTGGGTCCAGCCGAGGAGGCTGGTTCCCATACTGTGAATCGTGCGTCCGAGGTCGTCGTCGTCGATGAACGAGCGCTGGGAGTATTCCGGGAGGCTCGCCAGCGAGACCATCGTGTCGATGCCCTCGTCGAAGAGCGCGTCGACAGCCTCCTGCACCGAGTCGGCGTCGAGACCCAGCCGGGCGGCGAGCTCGCTCACCCCGGGCCGCTCTTCTTCCACCTGGGGGGCTACGAGCTTCAGGTTGCCGAAGGCGATCGAGTGGAGCAGGACGCGCACACAGCCCTCGCCGGCGGTCTCCTGGAGCTCGTCGAGGATCGACTCGCGCTTGTCCTCGGCGAGGGCGTCGGTGTTCTTGGTGAGCACCTGCACGCCGAGGCTGCGGAGCTTCTCGAACTCGGGCTCGATGCGGGCGAGGGCGCCCCGGCGATCCCGGTGCACGAGGCACAGGTGCATGCCGTGCTCGGCGAGCTTCTGCGCGGTCGCGAGCCCGAACCCGCTCGACGCGCCGAGGATCACCGCCCAGGCGTTGTCGCCAAACTCAGAAGCCGTCGTTGCCAAGCGTTCCCCCCGCTCTGCCCTGGGCATCGCCCCGCCGCTCGCGGGGTCGACGCCTCGGGGCTCCACCCGCCGCGCGCTCCGTTCGGACGGACGACGGACCCGATAGACCCGATGGAATTCGGAGGTCTCACCGCCCGACACACAGTTTGGCTCGGTTTTCCGCCCACAGCCAAACAGCGGGAAGGTCCTTCCCGCCGGTGGGGGGCCATCCAAGGTGACCCACTCGCGACGACACTTCAAATGCCCCGGCGGGGTCTGCCTCCCAGGGGGCGCGCGGACGGCGCGGCCACTCGGTCGCGCGCCCCGGGGGCGACGCCTCCGGAGCGACGAGCGTCGGGAAGCCAGGCCTGGCAGGATACGCGGGGCGATGACGACCCGTACGACGCTCTCCGAGTTCGACTCCAAGGCCCTGCTGCGCGAGTTGGGTGTGCCCGCCAGCCGGGAGCGCCTGGTCGACGGGCCCGCTGGTGTGGTCGAGGCCGCGCAGGCGCTGGGATTCCCGGTCGTGATGAAGCTCTGTGGCGCCGCGATCTCGCACAAGACCGAGCGGGATCTGCTGCGATTGAATCTTGTTTCCCCCGAGGGCGTCCGCGCAGCGGCCGAGACCCTCTGGGCCCAGCGCCGGCCCGAGGATGGGGCGGTCGGCCTGCTGGTCGCGGAGCAGGTGGAGGGACGCCGGGAGCTCATCGCAGGCGTGGTGCGAGACCCCCAGTTCGGCCCCTGTGTGCTCGTCGGGCTGGGCGGCATCCTCGCCGAGGCCCTGGGAGACGTGGTCTTCGGGGTCGCGCCCCTCGATCGCGCCGAAGCGCGCCGCATGATCGAGAGTCTCAGCGCCGCCCACCTCGTGACCGACCCCTTTCGCGGTGAAGGTCCCGGCGACCTCGACGCCATCGCCGACGTCCTCGTCGCCCTGGGAGACCTCGCCGTCCGGGACCCGGGCATCGAGAGCGTCGACGTGAACCCGCTGATCCTCCGCGAGGGGGCACCGGTCGCCGTCGACGCGTTGGTCGTGCGACGCAGCCCGGCGCCCGAATCCGTCGAAGCCCCGGCCCCGGTCTCCGGCGACGCGATCCGCGAGCGCTTCCGACCGCTCTTCCACCCGAAGGGGGTGATCGTGGCCGGCGCCTCGAGCCACCCGGGGAAGTTCGGGTTCGTCGCTCTGCACAACCTCCGGCGCTGTGGCTACGGGGGGGCGATCTTTCCGGTGAATCGGGAGGGCGCGGAGATCTTGGGCGCGCCGAGTCTGCGCGACGTCTCGGAGGTACCGCCGGGGGAGGCCGATCTGGTCTTCGTGTGCACCCCCGCGCCCGCCAACGCGGAGCTGCTGCGGGCCTGCGCCAAGGCGGGGGTGCGGGCCGCCTTCGTCGCGAGCGGTGGCTACCGCGAGGCCGGCGAGGACGGCGAGGTCCTCGAAGACGAGCTCGTCGCCACCGCCGACGAGCTCGGCATCGTTCTCGCGGGCCCGAACGGCCAGGGATTGATCTCGACGCCGGCGAAGATGTGCGCGCAGATCGTCGCGCCGTATCCGCCCCCGGGCCGCATCTCGGTGGCGAGCCAGAGCGGGAACCTCGTGTCCTCGTTCTTGAACTACGCCACCCAGACCGGAGTGGGGATCTCCAAGGCGGTCTCGGCAGGCAACGCGGCGCAGACCGACATCGCCCACTATCTCGACTACTTCGCCGAGGACCCCGAGACCGACGTCGTCGTCGCCTACATCGAGGGCGTGCCCGACGGTTCCCGTTTCGTCCGCGCCCTCGAACGGTTGACGCCGCGCAAGCCCCTGGTCCTGGTCAAGGGCGGGGTGGGGAGCGAGGGGCAGAAGGCCGCCCTCTCCCACACGGGCTCCCTCGCCACCGACGACCGCGTGTTCTCCGGGGTGTGTCGCCAACACGGCGTGCTCCGCGCCCCCACCGTCGAGGAGGCCTTCGAGTGGGCCGCCACCCTGGCCAGCCAACCGCTGCCGCGGGGTCGGCGCACCGTCGTGTTCACCACCGCCGGCGGCTGGGGGGTGCTCTCCGCCGACGCCTGCGCCGCCGCCGGGCTCGACTTGATGGAGCTCCCCATCGACATCCGCGACGCCGTCGACGAGATGGTGCCGGCCCGCTGGAGTCGCGGGAATCCCCTCGATCTGGCCGGGGGCGAGACCCGCGACACGGTGACCGCGGTGCTCGACCTGCTCTGCGCGCATCCGGAGGTCGACGCGGTGATCCACCTGGGGTTGGGGATCCAGGCCGCGACGGCCGAGCTCATGCGCAACGGACCCTTCTATCCCGACTTCGGTCTCGACCGCATGACCGACTTCCACACCAATCAGGACCGCCGGTATGCCGAGGCGGCAGCCGAGGCCTCGGCTCGCCACGGCACCCCGGTGCTCTCCGCCACCGAGTTGGTCTACACCGATCGCGAGTACGGCAACTCCGGGCCCCTCGCGGTCAAGGCCGTGGGGCGCGTCTGCTACCCGAGCGCCCACCGCGCGATCCGCGCGTTGCGCGCGCTGTGCGACTACGCGGAGTTCCGGTCCCGCTGAGCTCGAGCGCTACGACGAGAGGTAGGTCGTGTCCTCGAGCCCCGAGCGGTACTGCTTGAGGATGCGCGCCGCCTGCTCGTGGTCGATCCGGCCGGCGCGCAGCGCGAGGTCGAGCCCCTTCTGGACCCGCTCGACGAGCTCGGTGGAGTCGAACTGCACGTAGGCGAGGACCTCGCGCACCGTGTCGCCGGCGACGATGTGTTCGAGGGCGGGCGTGCCGTCGGCGTCGACCCGCACGTGGACGGCGTCGGTGTCCCCGAAGAGGTTGTGCATGTCGCCCAGGATCTCCTGGTAGGCCCCCACCAGGAAGACGCCGAGGTAGTAGGGCGCGCCGGTCCAGGGGTGGAGCTCGAGCACGTCGCGCACGTCCTGCTGGTCGATGAACTTCCCGATCTTGCCGTCGCTGTCGCAGGTGAGGTCGGCGACGACCCCGCGGCGGGTCGGCTCCTCGTCGAGGCGGTGGAGCGGCATCACCGGGAAGAGCTGTTTGAAGCCCCAGTGGTCGGGGAGCGACTGGAACATCGAGAAGTTGCCGAAGTAGATGTCGGCCAGGGCGGTCTCGAGGTCCTGCAGGTCTTCGGGAATCTCGGGCAGCGCGCGCACGACCTCGCGCAGCCGCTCGCAGGCCAGGCGGTGCAGACGCTCCGCCTTGGCCCGTCCCCGCAGATCGAGGTAGCCCAGCGCAAAGAGCGTGCTCGCCTCCTCGCGCAGCTGCTGGAGGTCGTGCCAGGCCTCCTGGGCGTTCGAGGCGCGCAGCCTGCTGCGGACCTCCACCAGGTCCTCGAGTACCCGGTGGTCGTCCTCCTCGACGCGGGTCTCCGGAGCGCCGGCGATCGTCTGCTGGCTCACGCCGAGGACGTCGAAGATCAGCACCGAGTGCTGGGCCACCATGGCACGCCCCGCCTCGGTGATCAGGTCGGGGTGGGGGAGCTCGGCCTCGTCGCAGGCCTCGAGCACCGAGGCGACCACGTCGTTGGCGTACTCCTGCACGCTGTAGTTCATCGAGGAGTGGAAGTCGGTCTGGGAGCCGTCGTAGTCGACACCGAGCCCACCGCCGACGTCGAGCAGTCGGGGAGTCGCGCCCATCTCGTGGAGCCCGACCCAGACCCGGGTCGCTTCGCGCAGGGCGTCCTTGTGGGCGCGGATCGCCGTGATCTGGGAGCCGATGTGGAAGTGCAGAAGCTCGAGACACCCGATCCGGTCGCGCGCGTCGAGGAGCTCGAGGGCCGCGACGAGCTCCGCTGGAGTCAGCCCGAACTTCGAACGCTCCCCGCTCGACTCGGCCCACTTGCCGGCGCCCTTGGCCGCGAGCCGCACGCGCACGCCCAGGTGCGGCGACAGGTCGAACTCCCGCGCGATGTCGAGGGTCAAGGGGAGCTCTTCGAAGCGGTCGATCACCAGGATCGGGTTGCGACCGAGCTGTTGCGCAAGAAGCGCCGTCTCGATGTAGGAGCGGTCCTTGTAGCCGTTGCAGACGAGGAGCGCGTCCGGGGTGTTGAGCACTGCGGCGGCGGCCAGGAGCTCGGGCTTGCTCCCCACCTCGAGCCCCATCCCCGCGTCGCTGCCGATGCCGACGAGCTCCTCGACCACATGGCGCTGCTGGTTCACCTTGATCGGGAAGACGCCGCGGTAGCGACCGCGGTAGCCGTAGTCCCGGGCGGCGGTCTCGAACGCGGCGATCAGCTCGGCCACACGACGCGCGAGAAGGTCCGGGAATCGCACCAGCAACGGCGTGTCGAGGCCGCTGCCGCGCAGGGCGGGGATCAGCTCGTAGAGGTCGACCGAAGGCCCCTCGGGACCGTGGGGATACACGACGACGTGGCCCCGTTCGTTGATTCCGACGAGGCCTCCGCCCCAGCGGTCGACCTGGTAGAGCGCAGCGCTCTGTTCCGTGCTCCACGTGCGCGGTGTCATGCGTCGATGTGGCTCCGCGTCCCGACCCGTTCCGCACCGCGGGTGGCCGCGTCTAGCGGCCGGATCCCTCGGGCAGGTCGAGCTCCTGTTCCTCGCGCGAGGCGAGGTCGCGCACCCGCATCTTACCGCGGGCCGCCTCGTCGGGGCCGATCATCACGACCCGCTCCACCCCGGCCCTGGAGGCGTCGGCCAGCACGCGTTTGAGGCGGGCGGCCCCCAGCACCACCTCGACCGAACGTCCCTCGCCGCGCAGTGCCCGCGCGACGCGGAGGGCGGCGGGCCGCTGGGCCTCGTCGAGGGGGACGACCACGTCGCCCACATCGCGGGAGAGGGTGGGAAGCCGATCGAGATCGGCGAGGAGCTCCGCGATCACGACGTCGCCAAAGCCAAAGCCCACCGCCGGCATCGCCGGCCCGCCCAGGGTCTCGACGAGGCGGTCGTAGCGGCCGCCGCCGAACACCGCGCGCAGCGTGGCGCCGGCGTCGAAGCCCTCGAAGACGATGCCCGTGTAGTAGGCGAGGCCGCGCACCACCGACGCGTCGAAATGGACGTAGGGGCCGATCCCGTAGGCCTCGAGCAGCTCGAAGAGACGCCGCAGCTCCGCGGCGGCGGCCGAATTCGGGGGCGCTTCGCGCAGCGCGTCGTCCAGGTCGTCGATGGCGAGCCGGTCGACCACCTCGCCGGAAGCGTCGCGGGTGAGGCCGACCTCGCCCTGCGGATCGCTCAGGAGATCCACGACGGCGTCGCGACCGATCTTGGAGAGCTTATCGATCGCGATACAGAGGGGTCCGAAGACGTCGGGCCGGTCCCGCAACACGCCCCCGCGCAGGCTCTCTTCGAGGAGCGCGCGGCTGTTCACGCGGACCTGGACCTCTCCGTTCCCCAGCCCGACCCGCTCGAGGAGCGCAAAGATGGCGGAGAGGAGCTCGGCCTCCGCGGCCACCCCCGGCTCGCCCAGGATCTCCGCGTCCCACTGATAGTGCTCGCGTTTGCGCCCGCGGGTCATGCGCTCGTAGCGCCAGTTCTGTCCGATCGTGAACCAACGCAACGGGAGCCGCAGCGCCCCGGCGCGCGCGATCACCATCCGCGAGATCGACGGCGTGAGCTCCGGGCGCAGCGCCAGGTGTCGCCCGTGGAGCTCGAAGTGGTAGAGCTGCTCGACGATCTCTTCGCCGGCCTTGCGGATGAAGAGATCGGCGTGTTCGACGATCGGCGCGTCGATCTCCTCGAAGGCGAAGGCCCGCGCCACGGCGCGGAAGTGGTCGAAGAGCCAGCTCCGGAACCGCATGTCCTCCGGGTAGAAGTCACGGGTGCCGCGCGGGGCCTGGAGCTCGCGTTTCGCCATCAGCCCGGAGGCCAGGAGAGCGACCGACCGCCGATCACGTGGAGGTGGAGGTGGAAGACGGTCTGGCCGGCGCCGGCGCCGTTGTTCACGACGACGCGGAAGTCCTCGAGACCCGCGTCCCGCGCCGCCCGGGTCGCCACCCGCATCAGGTGGCCGAGCAGCGCCTCGTCCCCGTCCTCGGAGGCCGAGAGCATCGGGATCGGCTTGCGGGGGATCACGAGGAGGTGGGTCGGCGCCTGGGGGTTGATGTCGCGAAACACCAGCGCGCGGTCGTCCTCGTAGACGAACTCGGTCGGGATCTCGCCCCGCGCGATCTGGCCAAAGATCGTGTCGTCGCTCATCTCGCCTCCGCGGACGGGTCGGCGCCCGCAGCCGCCACGCGATCGATCTCGCGGCGAGGGGACACGCCCCTTGGGGAGCTCGCTCCGCCCCACGCGATCGGCACCGCGCGCCGACGGCCGGGTCTCGCACTCTGCGCCAGCGCTGCAAGCTCGCGAAAGCAGGACGCTATCGCCAGTCCCGGGTCGCGTCGCCGGCGCCCCGCGCTCAAGTTTCGGCGCCGGCGCCCGACTGCGTCAGCTTGTCAGGGAAAAAAGGCCGGGCTAAGCAGAGGCCGCTCCGTCCCGGGAAGAGGTCACGTGGCCAAGGCACTGATCATTACGGAGAAGCCCAGCGTGGCGCGCGACATCGCCGCGGCGGTGGGCGGGTTCGACGAGAACGAGGATTTCTTCGAGAACGACCAGTACGTCCTGAGTTGGGCGGTCGGTCACCTCTTCGAACTCCTCGAGCCCGAAGAGATCGACGACGCCTACAAACGCTGGACCCTCGACACCCTCCCGATCATCCCCGACGGCTTCCAGCTGAAGCCGAAGAGCCGCCAACGCGACCGCGTCCGCGCCGTCAAGACGCTCCTCGAGCGCGACGACGTCGACCGCGTCATCAACGCCTGCGACGCCGGGCGCGAAGGCGAGCTCATCTTCCGGGAGATCGTCCAGTACTTCCGCTGCGAGAAGCCCGTCGAGCGGCTCTGGCTCCAGTCGATGACCGAGGACGCCATCCGCACCGGTCTCGACGCGCTGCGGCCCGGCGAAGAGCTCGAGGGGCTGGGCTCGGCCGCGGAGTGCCGCGCGTTCACCGATTGGCTGATCGGGATGAACGCCACCCGCGCCCTCACCAAGCGGCTGCGCGGGCGCCGCGAGCGCGGGGCGTGGTCGGCGGGCCGGGTGCAGACGCCCACCCTCGCGCTCCTCGTCGAGCGCGAGCTCGAGGTCCTGGCCCACATCCCCGTGCCCTACTGGCGGCTGGTCGGGCAGTTCGAGCACGCGGGACACTCCTACGAGGGGGTGTGGTTCGACCCCGCCTTCGTGCAGAGCGAGGACGCCCCCAACGCCCGGGACGACCGCATCTTCGACGAGGCCCGCGCCCGGGCGATCCTCGCCGCGGTCCAGGGCCAGACCGGCGCCGCCCAGGAGACCCGCAAGCCCTCCAAGGAGAGCGCGCCCCGGCTCTTCGACCTCACCAGCCTCCAGCGCGAAGCCAACAGCCGGCTCGGCTGGTCGGCGCGGCGGGCCCTCTCGGCGGCCCAGCGCTGCTACGAAGGGCACAAGATCCTCACCTATCCCCGCACCGACTCGCGTTGTCTTCCCAACGACTATCGCGACACGGTGCAGGAGACCCTCCGGTCCTTTGCGGCCGCCGAGGGCGACGTCGGCGAGACCCCGCTGGGCGCCTACGCGGCGGCGTCGCGTTACCTGCTCGACGCCGGTCTGCTGAACGAAGGGCGCACCTTCGACGACGCCAAGGTCTCCGACCACCACGCCATCATCCCGACCGGGAAGCTCCCGCCCCGGGATCTGTCGGGGGACGACAAACGTCTCTACGACCTGGTGACCCGACGCTTCCTCGCCACCTTCCACCCACCGGCGACCTGGGAGCGGGTCGAGCGGGTCACCGAGGTGGCGGAGCACAAGTTCCGGAGCCGCTCGCGCACCCTCGTCGAGCCCGGCTGGCGCAGCATCGGCGACCCCAACGTCGGCGAGGACGAGAGCGCGCTCCCGGCGCTGCACCCGGGCCAGAGCGAGGCCTCGGGGGTCGCAGTGCAGACCCGAGAGGTCGAGCTCGAGGACAATCAGACCAAGCCCCCGCCGCGGATCACCGAGGCGCGCTTGCTCTCGCTGATGGAGAACGCGGGGAAACAGGTCGAGGACGAGGAGCTCGCCGAGGCCCTCTCCGAGCGCGGACTCGGCACCCCCGCCACCCGGGCCGAGGTGATCGAGAACCTGATCGCCAAGGGCTACGCGGTGCGTCTGGGCAAGGCGTTGCGGCCCACCGCCAAGGGCATCCGACTGATCGATATCCTCGAGCGCATCAAGATCCACCGGCTGGCCTCGGCGGAGCTCACCGGGGAGATCGAGCACCACCTCCACGAGGTCGAAGACGGCGAGCGTAGCGCCGCGGCCTTCATGCAGGAGATGGAGCAGTACACCCGCGAGATCGTCGAGATCGCCAAGACCTTCGAGTACACCGATCTCTACAAGGACGACCCGCCGCTGGGCAACTGTCCGATGTGTGATCGCCCGGTCTACGAAGGGGCGTGGTTCTACCGCTGTGTGGAGCAGCACGAGGAAGGGGAAGACTGCCCGGCGCGGATCTGGAAGGACACCTCGGGGCGCTACCTCGACCGTCAGACCGTCGAGACGCTGCTGCGCGACGGCACCTCCGGCGTGCTCGAGGGATTCACCGCGCGCAACGGCCGCACCTACTCGGGGATCCTCGAGTTCGACCGCGACGAGAAGAAGATGGTGGTGCGCCCCACCGGGTGGGAAGAGGGCTCGGTCAACGCCGACCCCGAGTACGAGGTGAACCCCGAGCCCCTCGGCAACTGCCCCTTCGAGGAGGAGTGCAAGGTCGTCGAGTCGCCGACCCACTTCGTGTGCGAGCGCAAGCTCAAGGAGGCCGACCTCGACAAGGACGCCGCCGCGGACACCGAGTCGGGAGAGGAGCGGCCCAAGAGCTGCGGCTTCAACTTCCCGCGCACCGTGTGCAAACGCGAGATCGTCCGCGACGAGGCGCTGGTCTACCTCGCGAACGGTCGCACCGATCTGCTCACCGACTTCACCTCGCGCTTCGGACGCCCCTTCTCGGCGACCCTGGTCCTCAAGAAGAACGGACGCCACGGCTTCGAGTTCCCGCCGCGGGCCCCCAAGGAGGGCGGCGCCGCGGGCGGCAAGAAGAAGGCCGGGCGCAAGAAGGCCGGCGCCAAGAAGAAGACGACGACCAAGAAGAAGACCGCCCGGCGCAAGAAGACGGCAACCAAGAAGAAGACGACGGCGAAGAAGAAGGCCGCGGCGAAGAAAACCACCCGCAAGGCCCCCGTCAAGAAGACCAGCTCCTAACGCCCCGCGGGTCCTCGCCCGGCCCGCGCGTCAAGTACGATTCCTGCGCAGCCGATAGGTGCCGACGGCCGCCGCGGCTGGCCCGCGGGCGGCGCAGTGGAGCGGGTGATGAGGAACGTCTTCGCAGCTTCGATCCGCGTACTCTGCGCGGGTCTCCTGGCCGGCCTCTGGTTCGGGGTGGCCGGTGGCGCCGGCGACGCCGAGGCGTCGCTCTACAAGTGCCAGAACCGCGACGGCACCGTTCGCTACCAGCAGACCCCCTGCAACGTCGGCAATCGCGGCACCCGTCTCGAGACCCACTCGCCCCCCGAGCGCGACCGCGCCTATCCGAGCGGGGGCGCCACCTGGGGCGACGTGCGGCGCGCCAAGGCCCAGTGCGACGAAGCTGCGCGACGCAGCTACGGCGAGTCCGACCCGCGACGTCAGGAGCAGCGCGCGCGCTGTATGGAGCGCGTCGAGCGGGCGTGCAGCGACAAGAACAGCTCGCGCTGTCGCAGCGAACTGCGCCGCACCGGGCGCAAGGTGGAACGGGCGCGGGGCCAGCAACGCCGCGCCACCCGCGCGAGCGCCCGTTCGGGTGCCGGCGCGCGGGACCTCGAGCTGAGTACCGCCAAGGCCAGCTGTCACGCGTGGTCGGGTGCCGACCCGAGCTATCGGACGCGGCAGGGCCGCGAGCGGGCCTGCGACGCCCTCGCGGCCGCGTGCCGCGCGGATCGCTACGGCCCGGAATGTCGCCAGCGGATCCAGCAGCTCCAGCCGCGCTAGCGCCCCGTCGTCGCGGCCTCGCGCGTGGCGACGCTGCGGCGGCCACGTGTGTCTCGAAGAACGCAGATCGCGGTCGGTCGCCGTCGTCCAGCGCGGGGCGAGCCCCGCGTCGTCGCGACGGATGCGGCGGGTCGCGAGCTTTGCGAAGCTTCCCACATGACGGGGCTTCGCATGTTCGCCCAGCCCGAGCTTCGCAAGCCGACGCTGGTCATCGCGCTCGAGGGCTGGAACGATGCCGGCGAGGCCGCGACCACGGCGGCGCGCTACATCGCGCGGCAGAACAGCGGCGAGCGCTTCGCCGAGCTCGACGGAGAAGAGTTCTACGACTTCACCGTGCGGCGGCCGCAGGTCGAGGTCGACGCCGGGGTCGTCAGCAAGGTCACCTGGCCGACCAACGAGTTCTTCAGTGCTCCCGCCGACGCCGAGTCGGACATCGTGGTCGGGGTCGGCGTGGAGCCCCACCTCCGCTGGCGCACCTTCAGCGACGAGGTGATCGGCATGGTCGACGACCTCGGGATCCAGAAGGTGGCCCTGCTCGGCGCCTATCTGGCGGACGTGCTCTACTCGCGTCCGGTCGAGGTGAGCGGCGTCGCGAGCTCGCCGGAGGTCGTGTCCAAGCTCGGGATCGAGCCCACGACCTATCACGGCCCCACCGGAATGATCGGGGTGCTGGGCTACCGACTCCGCGAGCACGGCTGCGAGGTGGCGAGCTTGTGGGCCGGACTGCCCCACTACGTGAACGTCTCCCCCAACCCGCGTGGCTCTCTCGCGCTGATCGAGAAGCTCTCCGAGTTCGTCGGGCTCCGGGTCGACCTCGAGCCCTTGCGCAGCGCCGCCGCCGAGTGCGAGGAGCGCGTCTCGGCGATGGTCGCGGCGGACCCGGAACTCACCGAGTACGTCCGGCAGCTGAAGCGCCGCGAATTCGCCCAGTAGGCGTCGGCGGAGACAAGCGGGCGGAGACCCGCGCGCCGCGTCAGCGCGTCTCGGCCCCGAGCTCGATCGACTCCTCGATCAACATCACCGGGATGTCGTCCTCGGTCGGGTAGAGCACGGCGCGGTCTTCCCGCACGAGCCCCGCCTGGATCTCGCGCCCCACCGGCTCGCCGCCGCGGTTGCGGAGTGCGCCCTCGCGCACCTTGGCGTTCAGGGTCTCCAGCAGCGCGGCGTCCGCGAGCTCGAGGGTCTGCCTCGTCTCCGGGCACACGAGGATGTCGAGGAGGTCCTGGGAGATCGCCATGGCGCGCCCGCGTCTAGACCCGCTCGAGCACCGTCGCGATTCCCATGCCGTTGCCGATGCACATCGTCACGAGCGCGGTGCTCTTGTCCTGGCGTTCGAGTTCGTCGAGGGCGGTGCCGATCAGCATCGCCCCGGTGGCGCCGAGGGGGTGCCCCATCGCGATCGCGCCGCCGTTGATGTTGACCTTGGCGTGGTCCATGCCGAGGTCGCGCATCGTCTTGAGCGGCACAGCGGCGAAGGCCTCGTTGATCTCGATGACGTCGATGTCGCCGATCTCCATTCCGGCCTTCTCGAGCACCCGTTTCGAGGAGGGCGTCGGGGCGGTCAGCATGATCACCGGCTCGTCGCCCGCGGTCGCCGTCGCCACGATCCGCGCCCGCGGCGACATGTCGTGGGCCTTGGCGTACTCCGGGGACGCGATCAGCACCGAGGCGGCGCCGTCGACGATGCCCGACGAGTTGCCGGCGTGGTGGACGTGCTCGATCGAGTCGATCTGCTGGTAGCGGGAGAGCGCCTTCTCGACGAAGGAGAGCTCGTCGCCCTTCTGGACGTAGCGACCGAGCTGATCGAAGGAGAGCGGGAGCTTGCCCAGCGATTCCGCTGTGGTGCCCGCGCGGGGGTGCTCGTCGCGGTCGAGCACCACGTCGCCTTGGCGGTCCGTCACCGGGACGAGGCTGCCGTCGAAGCGGCCCTCGCGCTGGGCGCGTTCGCAGCGCGCCTGGCTCTCGGCGGCGTACGCGTCGACGTCGCTGCGGCTGAAGCCCTCGAGGGTGGCGATCAGGTCCGCGGAGATCCCTTGGGGCACCAGGGGGTGGAGCTCGCGCAGGTGGGGGTTGTGGCCGCCGATCCCCGATTTGTCGGCTCCCATCCCGTGCTTTGACATCGACTCGACACCGCCGCCGATCACGAGGTCTTGCTGGCCGGCCATCACGCCCATCGCCGCGAAGTTCACGGCCTGCTGCCCCGAGCCGCAGAAGCGGTTCAACGTGACCCCGGTCGCGGCCTGGGGGTCCCAGCCGGCGGCCAGCGCGGACATGCGCGCGATGCAGCCGCCCTGCTCGCCCACGGCGGTGACACACCCCACCACGACATCCTCGACGTCGGTGGTCTCGAAGCCGTTGCGGTCCTTCAGTGCGTTGAGTGTCTGGGCCATCAGCTCCTGGGGATGGATGGTCGAGAGCGCGCCGGTCTCGCGCTTGCCGCGCCCTCGGGGAGTTCGTACCGCGTCGATGATCCAGGCGTCGCCGATGGCCATGTGTCCTTGCCTCTCGTCCTCGGGAAGGGTGGGGTGAGCGGGGCCGCGCCCCGGAGCACCTCATGTTACCGGCCGCGGGGCGCGCTTGCCCCGCGGGCCCGCCGACCGGCCGCCGATCCCTTCGTCGCGAGGCAAACATCGTTCGAGAATCGCTTCGAAAGGCAGTTTCCGGGCCCGTTCGAGTGTTGACGCCGCCGGGGCGACGTTCTAACAACCAGGCGCCGAACCGGAGGGGGAACTCGGATCGGATCGCTGCGAGGGCATCACGCCCGGCGCGGGCCGAACCCGACACCATCGAACGCTGTGGGACCCCGCGGCGCGGCCTGGCTACGAACGCGGGCCTACTCCTCTGGCACAGCGGTACAGCTGTCTTCACTAGGGCTGGGCAGCGCCTCGCACCTGGGGGTGGTTCGTGAACCCGATTCGATCGCACTGGCGTCTGCTCGTCGCCGCCGTGACCGCCGCCGCAGCGGGATTCTTCCTGATGAGCCTCCCCGCGCCCCAGCAGGTCTCGGCCCAACCGCGGACGCCCGAGCCCGATCTGCTGGCCGCCCAGGCGGCGGCCGGCGACCCCGACGCGCCCGGTCCGATGCAGCCGATCCCCTTCAGCCACGCCTGGCACGCCGGTAAGTACGAGATCGAGTGTCTCTACTGTCACACGGGCACCGACCGGTCCCAGGCCGCAGGCGTCCCGTCCGTCGAGCTCTGCATGGGTTGCCACTCCCAGTTCCAGTATGGGAACGACGAAGAGGGCAACACCCTCGAGCCCGAGGGGATCCAGGTGCTCAAGCAGTACTGGGAGAACAAAGAGCCGATCCCGTGGCAGCAGATCCACCGGCTCCCGGAGCACGTGCAGTTCCGCCACAATCGCCACGTCGCGGCGGGTGTCGAGTGCCAGACCTGTCACGGGCCGGTGGAGACCATGGACAAGCTCTACCTCACCGAAGACACCGTGTGGTGGCCCTGGCTGCTGCCGTCCAAGAAGCTGGAAATGGGGTGGTGCATCCAGTGCCACCGCGAGAACGAGGCGTCTCAGGACTGCCTGCTCTGTCACTACTAGGAAAGACGGATGACCGAATTCCACCGTCGCGACTTCCTCAAGATCGTCGGAGCCAGCGCTGGCGCCGCGGCCGCCGCCGGCTGTTCGGATCCCGTCCAGAAGCTGATTCCCTACGTGGTCCAGCCGGAAGAGATCACGCCCGGCGTGCCCGTCCACTACGCGTCCACCTGCCAGGAGTGTCCGGCGGGGTGCGGACTCCACGTCCGCACCCGCGAGGGGCGCCCGGTGAAGCTGGAGGGTCACCCGGAGCACCCGATCAACCGGGGCGCCCTCTGCTCTCGCGGCCAGGCGTCGATCGGCTGGACCTACCATCCCGACCGCTTCCGCCAGCCGATGCAGCGCGGCGCGGACGGCGAGCTCGAGGCGATCTCGTGGGAAGACGCGATCGCGCGCCTCGCCGGGGCGATCCGCGACGGCGGGGCGCGCGCGCGGATGCTCGGCGGAGAGACGGGGCCCACCGCCAGCGAGTGGCTCGATCGCATCGGTGACGCGGTGGGGCTCGGGCCCCGCGTGGTCTACGAGCCCTTCGCTCCCGAGGCGCTCCGCGAGGCGAGCCGTGCCCTGTTCGGCGCACCCGCCGAGCCGACCTTCGACCTGTCGAAGGCCGACTTCATCCTCGATTTCGGATCGGACTTCCTCGACGCCGGGCTCTCGCCGGTGGAGCACGCCCGACAGCTCGCGGAGGCCCGCGACCCCGACCACGAGGAGACCCAGGGGACGCATTTCGTCTCGGTCGGGCCGCGGCTGTCGATGACCGCCTCGAACGCCGACGAATGGATCGCCGCCGCGCCGGGGAGCGAGGGGCGTATCGCCGCCGCCCTGGCGGGGCTGGTCGGAGGCGAGGGTGCCGCCCAGAGTCTGCTCCCCTCGGTGAGCATCGAGGAGGCCGCGGCCGAGGCCGGAGTCGACGCCGCCGATCTCGAGCGGATCGGACGCGCGTTGGCCGGGGCGAGCAACCCCGTGGTGTTGCCGCCGGGCCCGGGGCTCACCAGCCGCCGCGCCCGAGACACCGCGGGCGCCGTGCTGCTCCTGAACGCCGCCCTCGGGGCGGTGGGGCGCACCGTGCATTTTCCCGCCGAGGCACCGGCCGGGCGGCGCGCCCACTACCAGGACGTCCTCGAATTGATCGACGCGATGGACGAGGGCCAGGTCTCGGTCCTCCTCATCCACGACGCCAACCCGGTCTACAGCGTGCCCGCCTCGGCGGGCTTCGCCGCGGCGCTCGAGAAGGTCGGGTTCGTGGTGTCCTTCGCCTCGATCCCCGACGAGACCACCGAGCACGCCGACCTGATCCTCCCCGATCACAGCTCCCTCGAGAGCTGGGGCGACGCCGAGCCCCGCGCCGGGGTGCGCTCCCTCGTCCAGCCCTCGGTCCGACCGCTCTTCGACACCCGCGCCCTGGTCGACACGATGCTCGACGCCGCGCGCAATATCGGCGCGTCGGTTCCCGACGGCGACTTCCGCTCGCTGGTGGAAGCGGCCTGGGGGGGCGGGCCCGCCTTCCGCGAGGCCCTGGGTCGCGGCGGCACCTTCTCCGACCCGCCCGCCGGGGCGGTCGGACCCGCCGAGGGGGCCCGGACGGTCGAGCTCGACGCACCCGTCCTCGAGGGCAACGGCGAGTTCACCCTGCTGGCCTACCCGTCGCCGGCCTTCCGCGACGGGAGCGGTGCCAACCTTCCCTGGCTCCAGGAGTCGGGCGACCCGATCACCAAGATCGCGTGGCAGTCCTGGGCGGAAATCAGTCTGACGACGGCCGAACGCCTGGGCGGTCTCGACCACGGCGACGTCGTCACCGTGAGCACCGACATCGGGAGCCTCGAGGTCCCGGTGATGCCCCGCGGCGGCGTCCGCGACGACGTGGTCGCGATCGCCATCGGCCAGGGACACCGGGTCGGGAAGTTCGCCGGGGGCCAGGGCGTCGACGTGTCGTCGTTGCTGCCGCGCGGAACCGACGAGGCCGGCGGCCCGGCGTGGCTGCTCACCAAGGCCCAGGTGGCGTCGACCGGCGGCCACCAGCGTCTCGCCTTCCTGCAGGGCAGCCAGAACATGCGCGGGCGTATGCTCGGGATGGCGGTCTCGCTGGCCGACCTGGCCAACGGACACGCCAAGGTCGAGGACTACAACGAACACGCGACGCCGCCGGTGAGCGCCGCCGGCGAGGACGACCACGGGGACGGTCACGGCGAGGCCGGGGAGCACGGCGACGCTCACGGAGACGCCGGGGGCCACGGCGACGATCACGGTGGTGGCCACGCCGAGCACCACCTGAAGCCCTTCGTGGCGGCGATGGACGCCGCGCCCGACAGCAACTACCGCTGGGGGATGGCGATCGACCTCGATCGCTGCACGGGCTGCAACGCCTGTATCACCGCCTGCTACGTCGAGAACAACATCCCGGTGGTCGGCGAGGAGAGCACCCTGCGCGGCCGCAACATGGCCTGGCTGCGCATCGAGCGCTGGGTCGGCGAGGGTGACAACCAGGGCGGCACGACCCTCCCGATCATCCCCGAGGAGAAGCCGGGGGCCGTCGACATCCGCAACGGCGTCATGATGTGTCAGCAGTGCGGCGCCGCGCCCTGCGAGCCCGTGTGCCCCGTCATCGCGACCTACCACAGCGACGAGGGCCTCAACGGGATGATCTACAACCGCTGCATCGGCACGCGGTACTGCTCGAACAACTGCCCGTACAAGGTGCGTCGCTACAACTGGTACGACTTCCAGCTCGAGAACCTGCCCGAGCCGATGCAGCTCATGTCGAACCCCGACGTGACGGTGCGCGGCCAGGGCGTGATGGAGAAGTGCACCTTCTGCGTGCACCGCATCGCGGAAGCCCGCCAACCGGCCAAGGACGAGGGTCGTCCGATCGCCGACGGCGAGGTCACGACGGCCTGCGCGCAGGCCTGCCCCACCCAGGCGATCACCTTCGGCAACCTGCGAGACCCGGAGAGCGCGGTCTCGAAGCGCGGGAGCGAGACGAAGCGGGGCTTCCACGCGCTCCACGATCTCAACACCAGACCCTCGGTGACCTATCTGAAGAAGGTCACCCGCGGGCCGGTCGAGGGTTAACGATGACGCCTCCGCCTTCTGCTGGGTCGATCGCCGCTCGGATGCGTCCGGTGCCCGAGGTCGGCGATTCGGCCACCAACCGCGATGTGATGCGCGTGTTCATGGAGCGGCCCGGCGGGGGCTGGCTCCTGCTCGTGCTGGTCTGTCTCGCGACGCTCGGCGCCGCGGGCGCCGTGTGGCTGTACCAGATCTACAAAGGGCTCGGGATCGCCGGGTACGCCCACCCGGTCTTCTGGGGCGCCTACATCGTCACCTTTGTGTTCTGGGTCGGGATCGCCCACGCGGGCACGCTGATCTCGGCGATCCTCCTGCTCTTCCGCGCCAAGTGGCGCAACGCGATCAACCGCAGCGCCGAGGCGATGACCGTCTTCGCGGTGTTCACGGCGCAGCTCTTCCTGGGGATCCACGTCGGGCGGATCTGGAAGGCCTACTTCATCCTGCCCTATCCGAACCAACGCGGGCTCTGGGTGAACTTCAAGAGCCCGTTGCTCTGGGACACCTTCGCGATCTCCACCTACACGCTGGTGTCGATCATCTTCTTCTACGTCGGGCTGCTCCCCGACCTCGCCGCCTCCCGCGACCGCTCGACCGGCTGGCGCCGCGTCCTCTACGGCGCGCTCTGTCTCGGCTGGCAGGGCACCTCTCGTCAGTGGAAGGCCCACACCCGCACCTCGCTCCACCTCTCGGGGCTCGCGACGCCGCTGGTGCTCTCGGTGCACAGCGTCGTGTCCTGGGACTTCGCGATGTCGATCGTGCCCGGCTGGCACGCCACCATCTTCGCGCCCTACTTCGTCGCCGGCGCGATCTTCTCGGGCTTCGCGATGGTGCTCACGGTGATGATCCCGGTCCGCCGCATCTTCGGGCTCGAGCACATCATCACCGAGTACCACTTCGACAACATGTGCCGCTTCTTGCTGCTCACGTCGATGATCGTGTTCTACGCGTACATGATCGAGTACTTCATCGCGTGGTACAGCGGGGTCGACGCAGAGAAGGCGAGCTTCTGGCTGCGCGCCTTCGGCCCCTACTGGGTGTCGACCTGGATCATGATCATCTGTAACGGGGTGGTCCCACAGATCTTCTGGTGGAAGAAGTGTCGCGTCACACCCTGGATCATCTTCATCGCGGCCACCCTGATCAACATCGGGATGTGGTTCGAGCGTTACGTGATCATCATCACCGGACTCTCCCGCGAGTACGACCCAGCCGTGTGGGGGCACTACACGCCACACCCCTACGAGCTCATGATCGTCGCCGGGAGCTTTGCCTTCTTCAGCGTGGCCTTCCTGATCTTCCTGAAGCTCTTTCCGGTGATCCCGATGTTCGAGGTCAAGGAGCTCGAGATCCACGCGCGTGACCACGAGGGAGCGCACTGATGCCCACCGTCCTCGGCGTATACCAGCGGCCCTCGAAGGTGGCGGAGAGCGTCCGCCAGCTGAAGGGGCGCGGCTTTACAGAGCTCGAGGTCTTCGCGCCCTCGCCCTTCGAGGAGATCGAGGAGGCCGTCGACCCCAAGCCCAGCAAGGTGCGGTACTTCACCTTGATCGGCGGGCTCCTCGGGGTGACCACCGGCTACGCGATGACGATCTGGATGTCTCTCGACTGGCCGATCATCATCGGTGGCAAGCCCTACGCCTCGATCCCGCCCTACACGATCATCGCCTTCGAACTCACGATCCTGTTCGGCGCGATCGCGACGCTGATCGGGCTGCTCTCCGTGGGACGGCTACCCAAGTTCAAGATCGACCCCGCCTACAGCGCTCGCTTCTCCGGCGAGGAGTTCGGCGTCGTCGTCGAGTGTCTCGACCGCGACGTGAGCGAGATCGAGGGCCTGATGCGGGCGGGAGGCGCGTCGGAGGTGAGCCTTGTCGACGCCTGAGCGAAGCGGGTCGCCGCGTCTCGTCCTCGCTCCCCAGCGGCTGCTGTTGGGGGCGCTGGTCATGCTCTTTGGCACCGGGTGCTGGGAGCAGTGGAGCGAGACCTGGTGGCCACAGATGAAGTTCCAGAAGGCGGTGCAGGCCTTCGAGCAGACCGGGCACCCGGGTGCCGATGCCACCGGCGGGTTCATGCCGCCCGAGGGCGCCGTCCCCGTCGGGGCGCCCCTCGATCTCCGCGCGCTCAGTGTGGCCGAAACCGAGGCGCTGGTGAGCCCGCAGCCCGCGAGCCTGGCCTCCCTCGAGAACGGCAAGGTCCAGTACGAGATCTTCTGTCTGCCCTGTCACGGTCCCCAGGGTGGTGGCGACGGTCCGATCGGCGGGCCGCCCTTCGGCACCGGCCCGCTGATCGGCGTGTTGCCGATCGGCGGGCAGTTCAGCGCCGCCAAGGGGCTCACCGACGGCCACATCTTCACCACGATGACCCTCGGCCGTGGCCGCATGCCCAGCTACCGGCGCATTCCCGCCGAGGATCGCTGGGACATCCTGAACTACGTCCGATACCTGAACGGCCAGGTCGGGGCGGAGTCCGCCTCCGCGGAAGGAGCCACGCCGTGAGTGCCGCAGCGACGACCGCCGAACGGTCGAACCCGCGCTCGTTGCCCGCGCCGATCGTCGGGGTCTGCGCCCTGTTGATCGCCGTCGGCGCGGTCGCATTTTTCTCCGGGCTCGCCGGCGACCCCGACACCGCCTGGCGCGCCTTCCACATCAACTACCTCTACTTTGGCGCCATCGCCCAGGCCGGGGTGGTGCTCGCCTCCGCCTTCGTGATCGTCGGCGCCCCCTGGCCGGGCCCGGTCCGGCGGATCGCCGAGGGCCTCTCGGCGTGGGTGCCCCTCACGCTGGTCTTCTTCTTGATCGGCTGGTTCGGGGGTCGCGGCGCGGTCTATCGCAACTGGCTCGACCATCCGCCCGAGGTGAAGGAGGCCTGGCTCAACTCGACCCGGCTCTTCTGGACCGACCTCGGTGTCTTCGCGGTGCTCACCGTCCTCACCCTGACCTTCCTCTACCACTCGGTGCGGCCCAACCTGAAGCGCGGCGCCGAGAACGCGACTGGGTTCGCCAAGGGGATGTTCGAGCGTTGGACCGCGGGCTGGCGCGGCGACGACGAAGAGCGCGCGCGCAGCGCTCAGCGTCTCAAGGTGCTCGCCCCGATCCTGTGTCTCGCCTACGCCTACGGCTGGAGCGTGATCACCTTCGACCAGGTGATGTCCCTCACCCCGACCTGGTATTCCAACCTCTTCGGCGCCTACTTCGCCTGGGGCGGCTGGCTCGGGGCGGTGTCTCTCACCGCACTGATCGCGGTGCTGGTGCGCAACCAACCGGGCTTCGAAGGCCAGATCACGCCGTCGCGGATGCACGACCTCGGGAAGATGATCTTCGCCTTCTCGATCTTCTGGATGTACCTCTTCTTCTCCCAGTACATCGTGATCTGGTACGGGAACCTCCCCGAAGAGACGACCTTCATGGAGGCGCGTCTCGGCAGCCAGTTCATGCAGGACAAGTCGGGGATCGGGGCGATGGCACTCTCCCAGACCTTCGGGAGTTGGGAGCTCTTCTGGGAGCGGCTCCGGGAGCCCTACGCCAAGCTCGCCCTCGCCGCGTGGATCGGCTGCTGGGTGGTGCCCTTCTGGGTGCTGCTGGGCCAGCGCCCGAAGCGCACCCCGGCCATCCTCGGGTCGGTGGCGACGATCGTGCTGATCGGGTTCTGGATCGAGCGCAACGTCCTGATCTGGCCTTCGCTCGTGCCCGACCGGACCGCGGCCTTCGCCGGCTTCGTCCAGTTCGGCACGGCGGCGGGCTTCCTCGGCGCCTTCGTGCTGGTCTACCTGGTCTACTCGCGGATCTTCCCGACGACCGCGGTCCCCGAGTAGACACCCGCTACGGCGAGGCCGGGTTGGCCGCGCGCCGCTCGGCGCCGCCGAGGGGCAGACAGAGCAACGCCGATACGGCGACGAAGAGCGCCGAGCCGAGCAGACAGGCGAGGAGACCGGTCTGGCCCCCGCCCGCGGCCTGGAAGAGCGCTCCCGAGAGCAGCATCCCCACGAGCCGCCCGCCGGCGTTCGCCATGTAGTAGAAGCCGACCCGCAGGGCGACGCTCTCGCTCTCGGCATAGGCGACGATCAGGTAGCTGTGCAGGGCGCTGTCCACCGCGAAGGCCACGCCGAAGACGGCGAGCCCGGCGACCAGGGCGAACGCCGGTGGGGCGCCCACCGCCAGCGCTCCGCCGAGGGCACCCAACGGGAGCAACAGGAAGCCCGTCCAGCCGAGCAGGGCACCCGCCGCGCGGGGCGCGGCGTCGGGGCGCCGCACAAGCGCCGGCGCGAGCGCCTGCACGCCGCCGTAGCCGATGATCCACAGCGCCAGGAATCCGCTCACCTGGGAGAAGCTCCAGCCGAGACTCGAGGCCAGGAAGACCGGGAGCGCGACGGCGAACCACAGGTCGCGGGAGCCAAAGAGAAAGAACCGCGCGGCCGCGAGCCAGTTGATGCGGGCGTCGTCCGAGAACACCGAGCGAAGCGGCATCTTGGTCGTGGTCTTTCCCGCGGCCCGGGGGAGGACGAGGGACGAGACGAGGAGCCCCACGCCCACCAGCGCCGCCATCGCCGCGCAGGCCGCGGCAAAGCCCAGCGTCTCGAGGGCGACCCCTCCGAGCAGGAAGCCCACGCCCTTGAGCGTGTTCTTGGATCCCGTGATGAGGGCGACCCCGCGCAGCAGGCCCGCGCCGTCGTCTTCCGGCACCACGAGCTTCACGAAGCTCTTCGAGCTCATCTTGGTGAGGTCTTTGGCGATCCCCGAAAGCCCCTGGCAGGCCATCACCAGGACGACCGAGAGCTCGCCGGCGCGTAGCGCCAGCACCGCGCAGGCGAGGATCTGGAGGGCGAGCCCGCCGCTCAGCGTGGCGTTCAGCCCGAAGCGGCCGCCGAGCCAGCCGCCGACGAGATTGGTCACGACCCCGAAGAACTCGTAGAGCAGGAAGAGGGTGGCGAGCTCCAGGGGGCTGTACCCCAGGCTGTGGAGGTAGAGGAGCACGAGGGTGCGCAGGGCGCCGTCGGTGACGGTGAAGGCGCCGTAGGTGGCGCTCACCACCGCGTAGGAGCGCAGGTCGCGCACGGCTAGCCCCGGGCCCGGGCGATCGCCTCGGCGAGGTCGATCATCCGCCGGACGTAGCCCCACTCGTTGTCGTACCACACGAGCAGCTTCACGAGTCGCCCGTCGGTGACGCGGGTCGAGGGCGCGTCGACGATCGCCGAGCGCGGGTCGCCCGAGAAGTCGCCGCTCACCAAGGGCCGGTCTTCGACGCCGAGGATGCCCTCGAGGGGCGGTGTCTTCGCGGCGGTGCGGAGCGTCTCGCACACCTCCTCCGGCGTGGTGTCACGGGAGAGCTGGAAGACCCCGTCCACCAACGAGGCGTGGAGACACGGGTTGCGCACCGCGACGCTGTCGAGTTTTCCGGCGAGCTCCGGAAGGATCAGCGTGACCGCGTAGGCCGAGTTGGTGCTGGTGGGGATCAGGTGCTGGGCGGCGGCCCGGGAGCGACGCACGTCGCCTCCGTCCCGGGGCAGGTCGAGCACCTCCTGGGTGTTGGTCGGGGCGTGGATCGTCGTCACCAGCCCCCGCTCGATGCCGAAGACCCGGTGGAGCACCTGGACCACCGGGGCCAGACAGTTGGTCGTGCAAGAGGCGGCGCTCAGGACCGGAAGCTCGGCCAGCGCGAAGCGCTGGTGGTTCACGCCGAACACGATGTTGGCGTCGATGTCCCGCACGGGCGCCGAGACCAGCACCTGGCGCGCCCCCGCGTCGTGATGGCCCTGGAGGAGGGCCCGCTCGCGGAAGCGCCCGCTGCACTCGAGGACGAGCTCGACGCCGTGCTCGCGCCACGCGATCTCGCCGGGGGTCTGGCACCGGCTGCGAGGGAGGACGCGGTCGCCCACGGCGAGACCGCCCGCGCCCGCCGCACACGGCGTGTCGAAGCGGCCGTGGAGGGTGTCGAACTCGAGGAGCACCGCCAGGGCGTCGTCGTCGGCGTGGGGCTCGTTCACCGCGACGAACTCGAGGTGCTCGGAGGCCCAGCCGGCGCGGAGCGCGAGCCGCCCCATCCGCCCGAAGCCGTTGATCCCGACCCGCATCGTCACGCGCGGACGTCGCGTCGCACGGGGCGCCCCACGGCCTACCCGAAGCGCCCCGTGATGTAGTCCTGGGTCCGTTCGTCGCGCGGGTTGGTGAAGATCGTGTCGGTCTCCCCTTCCTCGACCAGGATGCCGAGGTGGAAGAACGCCGTCCGCTGGGACACGCGTGCCGCCTGCTGCATGTTGTGGGTGACGATCACGATCGTGAAATTCTCCCGCAGCTCATCGATCAGATCTTCGATCTTGGCGGTCGCGATCGGGTCGAGTGCCGAGCAGGGCTCGTCCATCAAGATGACCTCGGGACTGACCGCGATCGCGCGGGCGATGCAGAGACGTTGTTGCTGACCGCCCGAGAGACCCGTCCCGGGCTCCACCAATCGGTCGTTCACCTCTTCCCAGAGCCCCGCCTTCCGCAGCGCCCACTCCACCCGATCGTCGGTCTCGGAGCGGGTCTCCGTGAGACCGTGGATCCGGAGCCCGTACGCGACGTTCTCGTAGATCGACTTGGGGAAGGGGTTGGGCTTCTGGAACACCATCCCGACCCGCGCGCGGAGCTTGACGACGTCGACTTCCGGTCCGTAGAGGTCTTCGCCGTCGAGCGCGAGCTTCCCGACCACGCGACATCCCTCGATGACGTCGTTCATGCGGTTGAAGGTGCGCAAGAACGTCGACTTCCCGCAGCCCGAGGGGCCGATCAACGCGGTGACCTGGCGTTCCAGCACGTCGAGGTTCACGTCGAAGAGCGCCTGTTTCTCGCCGTAGAAGACGCTGACGTCCCGTGCGGTGATCTTCGGCGCGTGTTGGGACAAGACGGAACTCCCCGGGGAGGATTGCATCGGCCCTCCCGCTACCAGCGACGCTCGAACCGATTGCGGAGTAGCACGGCCGCGAGGTTCATGACCACCAGGAAGAGCAACAGAACCAGGATCGCGGCGGCCGTCAGGGCCTCGAAGGCGCGTTCGGGACTGTCCGCCCACAGAAAGACCTGCACCGGGAGCACCGTCGCGGGGGACGTGAGACCCGTGGGCACGTCGACGATGAAGGCCACCATGCCGATCATCAGCAGGGGGGCGGTCTCTCCCAGCGCGCGGGCCATGCCGATGATGGTTCCCGTGAGGATTCCGGGGGTCGCGAGGGGGAGGACGTGGTGCACGACACACTGCAGCGGGGAGGCCCCGACGCCGAGCGCGGCTTCGCGGACCGAGGGCGGCACCGCGGCGAGGGCCGCCCGCGCCGCGATGATCACCACGGGCAGGGTCAGGAGGGCGAGCACGATCCCTCCGACCAACGGGGCCGATCGCGGCAGCGCCAAGAAGTTCAGCAGGAACGCCAGCCCGAGCAGACCGAAGACGATCGACGGCACCGCCGCCAGGTTGTTGATGTTGACCTCGATGATGTCGGTCCAGCGGTTGCGCGGGGCGAATTCCTCGAGATAGACGGCCGTCGCGACACCCAGGGGGAAGCACAGGGCGAGGGTGACCGCGAGGGTCAAGGCGGTCCCGACGACCGATCCCCACACCCCGGCGAGCTCGGGCTCGCGGCTGTCGCCCGAGGTGAAGAAGCGCGTGTTGAGGCCCCCCTGGATCATCCCGCGCTCGTCCAGCGTCTGGAGCCACCCTACCTCGGCGTCGCTGAGCCGCCGTTCGCCTTCGGGAACGTCGAGAGCGACGCGCCCCTTGAAGAACAAGTCGGCGTCGTCGCTGATCGGAAGCGTCACCGCGCGACGCGTGCCGAGGATCGCGGGGTCGGACGCCACCGTGTCGCCGAGCTCGTAGGCCGCGCCGCTGCTCATCAACCCGCGGAGTCGGCGCTTCTCGCGCCGACCGGAGACCTCGGGAAACTCGGCGTAGAGGCTCGTGCGGATCAGGCTCTCGTAGTTGGCCCTCGCCCAGACGGACGGATCCCCGCTCCCCTCCGGGTCGATGACGGCCGGGTCGAAGAAGATCTCGAGGGTGACGCTGTGCCCGAAGAACCCGCTGTAGCCCCGCACCGCGATGCTGCCGAGCAAGAGCACGAGGGCGCCGAGCGCGGCGGCGATCGAGAGGACGCCGTAGAGCCGAAAGCGCCGCTCGGCGGCGTAGCGTTTCCGCAAACGCCGCTCCGCCGCCTCGCTGTCCGTCCACGAAATGGCGACGTCCCGGGTCCCCTCACTCATACTGTTCTCGGTACTTCTTCACCACGCGCAGCGCGACGATGTTGAGCGTCAGCGTGACGAAGAACAGCACCAGCCCCAACGCAAACGCCGCGAGGGTCTTGGCGCTGTCGAATTCCTGGTCTCCCACCAGCAGGGTCACGATCTGCACCGTCACCGTGGTGACGGCGGCAAAGGGGTTGCCGGTGAGGTTCGCCGCGAGGCCGGCGGCCATCACCACGATCATGGTTTCCCCGACGGCCCGGGAGATCGCCAACAGCACGGCGCCGACGATCCCCGGGAGCGCCGCGGGGAGGACCACGCGGCGGATGGTCTCCGATTTCGTGCTTCCCAACGCGAGCGAGCCCTCTCGCAACGCCTGGGGGACGGCACTGATGACGTCGTCCGAGAGCGAAGAGACGAAGGGGACGATCATCACGCCCATCACCAGCCCCGCCGCCAACGCGCTCTCCGAGGCCGCTTCGAGTCCGATCGACTCGGCGAACTGTCGAATCACCGGGCCCACCGAGAGCGCCGCAAAGAAGCCGTAGACCACGGTCGGGATGCCCGCGAGGATCTCGAGGGAGGGCTTCACCACGGCGCGCGTCCGCTCGCTCGCATAGTCCGACAGGTAGATTGCCGACATCAGTCCGATCGGAACCGCGACGACCATCGCGATCAGCGTGATCAGCGCGGTGCCGGCGAACACGGGAATCGCCCCAAAGGATCCCGAAGACCCCACCTGGTCGGCGCGCAGCGCGGTTTGCGGGCTCCAGTGCGTTCCGAAGAGAAAGTCGAAGGGGGTCACGAGGGCGAAGAAGCGCATCGCCTCGAAGACGAGAGAGAGCACGATTCCAATCGTGGTCAGGATCGCGATGGTCGAGCAGACGATGAGCGCCACCCGGACCGTGCGCTCCACCGCGTGACGCGCACGGAGACGCGGGTGCACCCGTCGCAGGGCAAAGGCGAGGCCGCCGAGCGCCACCGCGAGTCCCACGCCGACCGTCGAGAGATCGCCGACGGCGCCGAGACGCGTGTAGTGGTCGGCCACACGCTGCAGCGCGGGGGTCGGGTCGGTGCTCGTGATGTCGCCGCGGGCGAGCTGCCGCGCGTCCTCGAGAAAGCGGTCGATCCGCTCCGGGGGGAGCTCGCGCACCGCCGCGGGAAGATCGGCGCGAACCAGCTCCTCGATCAGCGCGGGGCCGCCCACGGCTCCGATCAGCACGACGGCGAGCGCTGGAAGGCCACACCAGAGCGCGACATAGGCCCCGTGGTAGTGCGGACGCGAGTGCGCGGCGTCCCCGGCGCGGGCGGCCGCCCGGCGGCGGCCTGCGCCGAACGCGGTGGCGAGGAGTGCCAGGAGGGCGATCGAGAACGCGGTGAGCATGGGAGGGGCCGGGGAGCGGGCCGGGGTCCGACCTCTCCCATGGAGGGAAGAGCTAGGGCGCCGAGACGGCCGCCGTCATCGGGGTCATACCGCGCGCCGCGTTCCGGACTTCCGCGCGCTCCGCTTCGGGGAGCGGGATCAGGCCTTTGTCGGCGAGATAGCCTTCGTCCCCGGTCGCGCGATCGCTGGTGAACTCGTCGACGAATTCCTGGAGCCCGGGGACGACGCCGACGTGGGCTTTCTTGACGTAGAAGTAGAGCGAACGGGAGATCCCGTAGTCGCCCGCGGCGATGTTCTCGAAGGTGGGTTCGACCCCGCCGACCTTGTTCCCCTGCACCTTGTCCGCGTTCTGATCGAGAAAGGAGAACCCGAAGATCCCGAAGGCGCTGGGGTTGGCCTCGAGCTTCTGGACGATCAGGTTGTCGTTCTCGCCGGCTTCGATGTAGGCGCCGTCCTCGCGGATGGCGTGGGCGACGGCCTTGAAGGCCTTCTTGTCCTCGCCTCGCAGCTTGCCCAGCATTGGAATCCCCGTTGCGCCGCCCTCCATCGCGAGTTCGACGAAGGCGTCCCGGGTGCCCGAGGTCGGCGGCGGCCCCAGGACCTCGATCTTGGCCGCCGGAAGCGACGGGTCGACGTCCTTCCAGGTCGTGTAGGGGTTGGCGAAGAGCTTGCCCTGCACCGGAACCTCTTTCGCCAGCGCCCGGAAGATCTGCTCCTTGGTGAAGTCGAGGCGTTCGCCCCCCTTGGCGTTGGCCAGCACGATTCCGTCGAAGCCGATCTTCACCTCGACGATCTCCGTCACCCCGTTGCTCCGGCAGGTCTCGACCTCCGACTCCTTGATCTTTCGCGAGGAGTTGGTGACGTCGGGGGTGCCGACACCGACGCCGGAGCAGAAGAGCTTGAGGCCACCGCCGGACCCGGTGCTCTCGACGACCGGCGTCTTGAAGTCCGTGGACCTGCCAAAGGTCTCCGCCACCGCCGTCGAGAACGGGAAGACCGTCGACGAGCCGACGATCCGAATCTGATCGCGGGCTTCGGCGAGACCCGCGAGCCCGAGGCTCGCGAGGCCTGCGAACACCGCAACTATCTGTTTCACGTACGCAATCTCCATCCTGGGATCTGGGGGGACTCGTCCGGGGTGCGGCCCGAGCGGCGCGGCGCCCACGGCATCACCGGGTGTCCAGCCGCGGAGAGCGTCGGCCCGCCTCTCGACTCGCGCAAGAGGATTGGGGTTTTGCGGCCCGGACGCCCGCGGGGGAACGTGAAGAAAACGTGAAGATTTTCGCATTCGCGTGGCGCCCGATGCCTCGCGTACCGTCCGGCGCCGCGATCCTGTGTGCCGCGATCGACCCAACCATAGAAGGAGAAGAACGGGTGACGCAAGAGAACCGGAGGAGGGCGAGCATCGCCGTGGTGATGGCTCTGCCCTTTCTGGCCGCGCCGGCTGGCGCTGCCAACGAGGAACTGCTCCAGATCCTCCTCGACAACGGCGCCATCACCAGCGAGCAGTACGAGCGGCTGCGCGAGAAGGAGGAGCTCGAGGCCAAGGATTTCCCCAAGGTGGAGATGTCGGTGGGGCGCCGGGGCGTCCGGGTGAAGACCACGGACGGCCAGTTCGCCTTCAAGATCGGCGGCCGGGTCCACGTGCAGGCCTCCGGTCACCGCGGCCGGCTGGAGGGCGACGCGAGAAACGGGACGGAGATCCGCCGGGCGCGTTTCGACCTCGAGAGCACGCTCTACCGGGACTGGCACTGGAAGGGCGAGGTCGACTGGGCGGACAACGACGTCGGGGTGAAGGACTTCTTCGTGTCGTACAGCGGCCTGGACGGGATCGGGCTCTCCGCCGGCCACCAGAAGCAGCCCTACAGCCTCGCCGTCGAGATGAGCTCGAACGACATCCCGTTCATCGAGCGCGGCGTCGACACCGATCTGATCCTTCCCTTCGCCGACCGCGCGATCGGCGTGCGGACCGACCTCTCCGGGGAGCGTTGGTACTTCGCCGGCGGGATCTACGGGGGGTCGGTCGACCCGGAGGAGCTCGGTAGCGAAGGCTGGGGTGTGGCGGGCCGTGTCGTGTACGCCCCGATCCTCGACGAACGCAGGGTCTTGCACCTCGGCGCCCGCTCCCTGTTCCGCGAGCCCGGCGACGACCAGACCCGTGTCCGCTCCGAAACCACCCATATGTCGAGCCTGTTCACCTCCGACACGGGGCTCCTGCAGGACATCGATCAGGCGGCCGTGGTCGGCCCGGAAGCGACGCTCGCCTGGGGACCCTTCTCCGTCGGCGGCGAGTACAACCACGCGTTCCTGCGCCGGAGCGGGAGCAGCAACCTCGTCTTCAACAGCTGGCACGTCGAGGCGACCTGGTCGCTCACCGGCGAGACGCGCGCGTCCGCCTACCGGATCGGCAGCGGCGAGTTCGAACGCCTCCACCCCGACCGCAACTTCGGCCTCCAGTCGGGCGGCCCCGGCGCCTGGGAGCTCGCGGCGCGCTACGCCGCCATCGATCTGGACGACGAGGACGTGGAGGGGGGCGAGCAGGGGACCTTCACCTTGGCGCTCAACTGGTACGTGAATCCAACCGTTCGACTCATGCTCGAGTGGTCCAAGATCCTGGACACCAACTCGACCAACCGGGACGCGGAAGATCTCGACGTGTTTCAAAGCCGCGTGCAGTTCGCGTTCTGAACGCGGGTTGGCGGATGTTCGCGGAGGGGGGGCGCCACCGTGGTGAAGGGCAGGGCCGAAGCCGTCGGCGCTCGGGCACTGCGGCCCTGGCCGCCCGGCCCCTCGGCTAGGGGACGAAGTCGACGCCGTCCTCGGCGATCGCGATCTGTCCCCCGAAGTGCTGCGAGGCCGGCTCGGTGTACTGGCTGTCGAAGAGGGGGGGCGGGCGCAGCCGCGTGTAGACGAGCCCCAGGGCGCCGGCGCGGGATGCGATCGCCGCGACCTCCTCGAGGTCGAGGTGGAGGTCGGCCTCGCGGCGCAAGCGCTCGGCGTCGTCGCTGCCGGCCTCGATCGCCATGTCGACGGCGTTCTTCAGAAAGCCCTCCGCCACCAACACCCAGGCCCCTTCGGCGAAGCGCCCGAGCGCCTCCGGGTCGGGACCCACGCCGGAGACGACGATCGACTTGGGTCCGACCTCGAAGCGGAAGGCGAGCTGGGGGAGGGCTCCGGGGACGTCGCGTTCGACGCGCTCGGCCCGCACCGAAAGCTCGCCGCGGGTCTCGGCGAAGCGGTCGACCACCTCCTCGACGGCGAAGGCGCCCCCGGCGGCCGGCAGCTCGAGCTCGCGCTCGAGGGCGTCGCGACCCGCGAGGTGGGCGGCAGCCAGCCCCTCGGCGAAGGCCGCCGTCCCCGGCGGCCCGACCAGACGCAGCGGGACCTCCCGGGGTGAGAGCCAGCCCGTGAGGAGCAGGTCGTCGAGGCCCACGGTGTTCTCGGGGAGGAGGCTGGTCAGGTACACCGCCGAGGGCTGGCGGAGCGGGATCTCGGCCCCGCGGAGCGCTTCGCTGACCCCGCGACCGGCGTCGACGAGGACGACCTCCCGGCCGAGCGCGATCGCGGTGGCGGGGCCGAGACGCCGGGGGTTCTCGTAGGCGCTGCCGGTGCCGACGGTGACGAGGGTCAGGGCCTCGAATTCGCGGGTGTCGAGCCATACCACCCCCGCCGCGATCTCTCGGTAGTTCCAGAGCTGGCAGGTCACGTACCAGCTCCCGATCACGGTGAGCAAGCCGAAGGCGAGCAGTCCGACGCGGCCGAGCACCGGTCCTCCCTAGTCGAAGACCACGGTCTTGTTGCCGTACACCCAGACCCGGTCGTCCAGGTGGGCGCGCACCGCGCGGGCGAGCACCAGCTTCTCGAGATCGCGGCCCTTTCGGATCAGATCGGAGACCGAGTCGCGGTGGGAGCAGCGCGCCACATCCTGCTCGACGATGGGCCCCTCGTCGAGATCCGAGGTGGCGTAGTGGGCCGTCGCGCCGATCAGCTTCACCCCGCGCTTGGCGGCCTGGTGGTAGGGCTTGCTGCCGATGAAGGCGGGCAGGAAGGAGTGGTGGATGTTGATGATCCGGTGCGGCATGCGCTCGATGAATTCGGCGCTCAGGATCTGCATATAGCGGGCCATCACGACGAGGTCGATGTCGAGGGACTCGAGCAGCTCGAGCTCGCGCTCCTCTTGCACTCGCTTGGTGTCCTTGGTGACCGGGAACACCTCGTAGGCGATGCCGAACTGCTCGGCGATCGTCTTGAGGTCGGGGTGGTTGCTCACGATCAGCGGGATGTCGCAAGCGAGCTCGCCGGCCCGGTGTCGCAGCAACAGGTCGTAGAGACAGTGGTCGTACCGGGAGACGAAGATCGCGACGCGTTTGCGCTCGTCGCCAAAGGACAGACGCCAGGTCATGTCGAAGCGCCCGGCCATCTCATCGATCGCCCTGCGCAGCCCGCCGCGCTCGGTGTGGAGCTCGCGCAGGTCGAAGCGGATGCGCTGAAAGAATTGACCTTCTTCGGCGTCGGTGTGCTGGTCCGCGTCGAGGATATTGGCGCCGAGGCCGTAGAGGAGCTGGGCGAGGGCCGCGACGATGCCGCGCCGGTCGGGGCACGAGACCAGCAACGTCGCGAGAACATCGATCGGGGGATTCGGCATGGCGCGCGGAATCTAACCCATTTTCAGGCACTTACGAGATCGCGGGGGACGGTCTTCAGCTGGCCCGACCCGGCGCCGATTTGATATGTTGCAGCCAAGGGGAAATCACTCATTCCCCGAGTTCCGACAACCGGAACATGTGGGTCGGTTGGACGGGGCGACCCGAGGAGGCGGGAACGGCGACCGCCTATCCGATCGGGACCCGATGCGGGGTCTGGGCCTCGCAGGGTGTGCCCCACGCCGGGACAGGAGGTGATTCGGTGGGAAAATCTAGCTCTACGGCGAGTGAGGTGGCGGCGTCCTAATCGCCAAACCGAATCGCTATTAGACGTCTCGGTGATTGTTGGGACGCATGATCCCAGCGCCACCGGCCCCAGGAGCGCGGCTGCCGTAGACCGCATCAGGCCTTTGTCTCGCCAGATCTCACTGGCGAGGGGAGACCGCTCCTGGGGTTTCGTCGTTAAGGGCTCCCTCCCGACTGCGGCCTTCAGATCACCGCCCCGGGCGCCGATCTGCGTCGTGTTGGAAGGGGGCCTCGGTGCGAAGGCTCGCGTTCGCGACGATCGTCTTTGTCATCAGCCTCGCGGGGCTCGCCGCCGTGGCCGAGTTCACCCTGCGCCAGCGCTCGGACGCGACGACGAGCTGGCTGGTCCGCGACCCCGCGCTCAACTACAAGCTGAGCGACGCCCTCGACGGGGTGAACTCCTTGGGGATCCGCCATCCCGAGGAGCTCGGACGACACGATCCCGCCGTCGGGGTCCGGATCCTCGTGATCGGCGACTCCGTCGCCTGGGACGCGGACGGGTTCGTCCACCGACTCGGTCGCCGGCTCCGGGCGGCGTCCCCCGATCGCCACGTCGAGGTGATCAACGCCGCGATTCCCGGCTACACGACCTACCAGCAGCGTCGATTCCTCGAGCGCGACCTCGAGCCGCTCGGCGCCGACCTCGTGCTGCACCAGTACTGCTTGAACGACAACTACCGCTTCCTCCACGAGATCGAGGAGGGGGGGCGTTGGGTGATCATCGCGGACGGCCCGCGACGAACATCGAGACCCTGGTGGCAGCGCAGCGCGTTGCTACGCCGCGTCGCGTTTCGTCTCCGAGCCGACACGCGAGAGCGCGACGAGCAAGTGCTCTACCCCTGGGAGCGGAACGAGTTTCGCACCGCGTGGGCCCCCGAGACCTGGCCGGAGCAGGAGGACCACATCCGCGCGATCCGCGACAGCGCACACCGGATGAACGCCCGGTTCGCGATGGTCACCGTTCCCTACGAGCCCCAGCTGAGCGACGCAGCGCTGCGGGAAGACCTCGACTACACCCTCTACCCACAGCGACAGCTCGCCGCCATCGCCGAACGCTTGGACACCGCGCACCTCGACCTGCACGCTGTCTTCCGCGCGTCTCGCGAGGGGGAGCTCTACACCGACAAGATCCACCTCACCGACGTCGGTCACGAGCTCGTGGCGGCAGAGCTCGAGGCGTTCCTCGACCGGGAGCGTCTGCTCCCGACCCCCGCGGAGTCGGTCGACGAGGTGGCCCGCGCTCCGCTCCCCTGAACCGAGGCCGCGCGACGCGTTCCCTTTCCTCTCCCCTGCGATGACGCCATACTTCCGGGCGGGAGGACCGCGTCATGTCGTTGGAGCAGCGCAACCCGCAGGATCTGGGGTTCGACCCCGGGCGTCTCTCTGCCGTGGAGACCGCGATCGCGGGCGACATCGACCGCGAACACTACGACGGCGCGGCGTTGGCCGTGGGGCGGCGCGGCGCGTTGGCCCTGTTCTCGGTCCAGGGCTACGCCCATCGCGAAAGCGGGCGGGCGCTCAAGGAAGACGACGTCTTTCTGACCTTCTCCTCGGGCAAGCAGTTTACGACGGCCGCGGTCCTCCAGTACGTCGAGCGGGGTCGGCTCCACCTGCACCAGCCCGTCGCCGACCTGATCCCCGAGTTCGCCCAGCACGGCAAGGGGAAGATCGCCCTCCACCATCTGCTGACCCACACGAGCGGCATCGTACCCTTCCCGCCGCCGCTCCCCCCCGAGCACACCTTCGATCTGCAACGGGTCGTGGAGGCGGTGTGCGGCACGCCTCCCGAGTCGCGACCCGGAGAACGGGTGCGCTACTCGGTGATCACGGCTCACGCGGTGATGGCGGAGATGGTGAGACGGGTCGACGACAGCGGGCGACCCTTCCGCCAGATCGTGGAGGACGAGATCTTCGCGCCGCTCGGGATGACCGACACGGCCCTCGGAATCCCCGACCGCCTGCGCGAGCGTCTCTGCCCGGTGGTAGTACGCGATCGTCGCCCCGGGCTCCTCGACCCCGATCTCATCGAGGGGATCGGCGAGGCGCTCCGGCCCGAAAGCGAGATGCCCGCGGGCGGCTTCGTCACGACGCTCTCCGACTTCGCCCGTTTCGCCGACGCGCTGCGCGCGGGTGGCGTGCTCGACGGGAAGCGCATCCTCTCGCCCGCGATGCTCGACCTCGCGACGCGCAACCACACCGGCCAGGAGCCGAACGACCTGTGGAACTACGCCGTGGAGGCCCGCGATTGGCCGATCTTCCCCGCCTATCTCGGGTTGGGATTCTTCTTGCGGGGCGAGGGGGTGCACCCCGCCCCCTTCGGGTCGCTGGCGTCGTCACGCACCTTTGGCGGCATCGGTGCCGGCTCGACCACGTTCTTCATCGACCCCGAGCGCGACCTCTTCTACGCGTTCCTCTCGACCGGGCTTCTCGAGGAGAGCTACTCGATGGAGCGGCACCAGCGGCTCGCCGACATCGTCCACGCCGCGGTCGTCGACTGATCGCGGGGGGCGTGGGCTAGGGCAGCCGGAAGCTACAGCCCTCGGCGTTCTCGGTGTCGTCCGAGCCCAGCGGGTAGCGACAGACGAACACGCACGGGAGCTCGGTCTCGACCGGCGGCTCGTCCATCGGGATGCGGTACTGACACCGCTGTCGGACCCAGATCGC
>JANQRO010000378.1 GCA_028284525.1 Myxococcota bacterium
CCGAAGGCGGCGGTGGGACCGATGCGGTACGCCACCTCCTCGCCGGTATCGATGCGGACGAGCTCCCGGGTCTCGAGGGCCACCCAGAGCGCCGGCCGACGGTTGTCTTCGAAGGCACCGGGGCTGCGCCCGCCCACCACCCAGCAGTCGCGATTCGCTTCGATGCCCAGGTCGACCCGATCGGCCTCGCCGCCCATCCCGCGCAGCAGACCGAGGATGCGCTCCGGACTGGAGGCTTGCAGAAATGCGAGCGGCGGGATCAGCGGCGGCGTGGCCTCGGCGCCGGCGGGCGGAGGCGGATCGACCCGGTACCCGGTGCCGCTGCGTTCCTGCACTTCCTCGGTCCCACTGCGATAGGTGAGCTCGAGCCGCGCGCTGCCGCCGGGCTGCGTCGTCGCGACTCCCTTGGCCAGCGCGGCACCGCCGCCGTCCTTCACCACGACGGCGAGACGCAGGGGTCGCGTCCGCTGGGCGCTGCGGTTGCGCTCCGCGAGGAGGTCGGCGATGCGCTCGGAAGCCGGCACCCAGGCGGTCGCGAGGCCCGCAGCGCCGGAGGACCCGAGGACGAGGAGCAGGGCGAGCGCGAGACGGGGCGCGCGCGGGTTCACCGCGGAATCCCGGACAGGGCGCTCGCCCCGGCGTAGCGGGCCGCCGATCCCAGCTCCTCCTCGATGCGCAGCAGCTGGTTGTACTTGCAGATCCGGTCGGTGCGCGAGAGCGAACCGGTCTTGATCTGGCCGACACCCGTGGCCACCGCCAGGTCGGCGATCGTCGTGTCCTCGGTCTCCCCCGAGCGGTGCGAGATCACCGCGGCGTAGCCGGCCTCGCGAGCCCGGCGGATCGCCTCGAGGGTCTCGGTCAGGGTGCCGATCTGGTTCACCTTGACCAGGATCGCGTTGCCGACCCCTTCGTCGATCCCGCGTTGCAGGATGGCGGGGTTGGTCACGAAGAGGTCGTCGCCGACGAGCTGACAACGGTCGCCGACCGCCTCGGTGAGGGCGCGCCAGCCACCCCAGTCGCCCTCGTCGAGTCCGTCCTCGATCGACACCACTGGGTAGCGCTCGATCCACTCCTTCCAGAACGCGATCATCCCCGCGCTGTCCTCGCTGCGCCCTTCACCGGCCAGCTCGTAACGGCCGTCGCGAAAGAACTCGGACGAAGCCGGGTCGAGGGCGATCGCGACGTCCTCGCCGGGCCGGTAGCCCGCGGCGTCGATCGCGGTGAGCACGAGCTCGATCGCCTCGCGGTTGCTCGAGAGGTCGGGAGCGAAGCCGCCCTCGTCACCGACTGCCGTGGCGTAGCCACGCTCGCGGAGGACCCCGGCGAGGGCGTGGAAGATCTCGGCGCCCCAGCGCAGCGCCTCGGAGAAGCTCGGCGCGCCGAGCGGGAAGATCATGAACTCCTGGAGATCGACGTTGTTGTCGGCGTGGGCGCCGCCGTTCACCACGTTCATCATCGGCGCGGGGAGCAGGTGGGCCGCATCGCCCCCGAGGAAGCGGTAGAGCGGGAGCCGCGCCGAGGCGGCCGCGGCGTGGGCGGCGGCGAGGGAGACGCCGAGCAGGGCGTTCGCCCCGAGCCGCGCCTTGGTCTCGGTGCCGTCGAGGTCGATGAGCAGCCGGTCGAGGGCTTCCTGCTCACCGAGCCCGCCGAGGGGTTGGCCCTGGACGGCGGCCGCGATCTCGCCGCGGATGTGGTCCACGGCGCGGCTCACGCCTTTCCCGCGGTAGCGCTTGGTGTCCCCATCGCGGAGCTCGAGGGCCTCCCGCGAGCCCGTCGACGCACCCGAGGGCACCGCCGCCCGGCCGCGCGCACCGTCGCTGGTGGCGACCTCCACCTCGACGGTCGGGTTGCCGCGGGAGTCGAGGATTTCGCGCCCCGTCACCGAGGCGATCTGGATGCTCGTCATGCGCGCCAACCTAGCAAGATTCAGCGCGGCGGCGGTGCGCACGGGATGCCCGCGCGATCGA
>JANQRO010000379.1 GCA_028284525.1 Myxococcota bacterium
GATCGCCAGCGAGACGATGATCAAGGCGATCGAAGAGATCACTGTGAACGACGGCGTGAACCCCCGCGAGAGCGTGCTGGTGGCCGGGGGCGGCGCGGCGGGGCTCAACATCCTCCCGATCGCCCAGGCCCTGGGGTGCTCCCGGGTCTTGCTCCCCAAGACCGCCGGGGCGCTCAGCGCCTGCGGGGCCCAGTACTCGGACATCGTCTCCGAGTTCTCGGCAAGCCGCTACGCGCGGACCGACCGCTGGCCCTTCGAGGCGGCGCGAGAGGCCGTGGTCTCGATCCGCGAGCGCATGGCGGCGTTCGAGACCGAGCTCCGCGGCAAGGGAATCGAGCACTTCGAGCGCGAGCTCTTCGTCGACGCCCGCTATCTCAACCAGCAGTGGGAGCTCGAGCTCAAGATCCCCTTCGAGGAGATCGCCGACGATGCGGGTCTCGCGGCTCTCGTGGAGGCCTTCCACGAGACCCACGAGCGGCTCTACGGGGTGCGCGAGCCGGGGGCCAGCCTCGAGTGTCTCAACTGGAAGGGGCGTCTCACGGCGCGTCTCGACCGGCCCTCGCCCGACGCCGCGCGGGCCAAAGACGTGGCGGCGGCGCGGGTGGAGCGCAGCGCCAAAGCCTTCTTCCCCGAGGCCGGGGAGGCGGAGACGCCGATCTACCGGGGAGACGCCCTCCCCGCCGAGACGTTGATCGAGGGGCCCGCGATCATCGAGGAGCCGACCACCACGGTGGTCGTCTATCCGGGGATGCGCGCCCGCGTGAGCGGCCAGGGCAACTACGTGCTCGAGCCCGCCGCCCCCGCGGATGCCGAGACCGACGACGACGGCTTCGTCGACCCGGTGTCCCTCGCCGTGATGTCGAACCGGATCGACGCCATCACCCGGGAGATGACGCTCATCGTGTTGCGCTCGGCGCGCTCCGCGGTGATCGGCCAGTCCCGGGACGTGAGCTGCGCGATCGTGACGGCCGACAACCGGGTGCTGGCGACGGCCGAGGGGCTCCCGGCCCACATCTTCGGCGCCCACCTCCAGACGCGCTCGATGTGCGAGCTCCACCCCGAGCTGCGGCCGGGGGACGCCTTCCTCCACAACGATCCCTATCTCGGGAACTCCCACGCCGCCGACATCTCGGTGCTCGTGCCGGTGATCGTGGACGGTGAGCACCTCTTCTCGATCTCGGTGAAGGGGCACCAAGCCGACATCGGGAACGCGCTCCCGACAACCTACATGCCCCACGCCAAGGACGTCTACGAGGAAGGGGCGCTGATCTTCCCGGCCGTCCAGGTGCAGCGCGACTACCGCGACATCGACGACGTGATCCGCATGTGCCGGCGTCGCATCCGGGTGCCCGACCAGTGGCACGGCGACTACCTGTCCCAGATCGGGGCGGCGCGGATCGGCGAGCGCCGTCTCACCGAGTTCGTCCACAAGTACGGCGCCGAGCGGGTGCGCGCCTTCGTCGAGGCGTGGTTCGACTACTCCGAGCGACGGGCCGACCACGCGATCCGCAAGATGCCGAAGGGCCGTCTGGTCCGGCGTGGCACCCACGATGCCCTCGGCGACTTCCTGCCCGAGGGCATCGAGCTCGAGGTGAAGATCGACATCGACCCCGACGCCGGTGTGATCGTGAACGACCTCACCGGCAACCCCGACTGTCTCGACTCGGGGCTGAATCTCACCGAGGCCACCGCCACGGTCTACGGCTTCCAGGGGATCTTCAACTGTCTGGACAACGACATCCCGCCCAACGCCGGGAGCTTTCGTCGGGTGCGGGTGAAGCTCCGCGAGAACTGCTGTGTGGGCGTTCCGCGCTTCCCGCACAGCTGCTCGGTGGCCACGACCAACCTCGGGGACCTGCTGGTGAACATCGGCCAGGCGGCCTTCACCCAGCTGGGCGACGGGTTCGGGTTGTCCCAGGGCAATATGTGCTTCGGCGGCGCGATGGGGGTGATCTCCGGGCGCGACTGGCGCAACGACGACGCCCCCTACATCAACCAGATCTACCTCCAGGGAGGCGGGGGGCCCGCGTCGCCCCGGACGGACGGCATGGTGTACCTGCTGATCCCGGTGGGCGCGGGGCTCCTCTACCGCGACAGCGTGGAGGTCACCGAGCAGCGCTTCCCGTTGCTGCTCCGCACCCTGCGCATCCTCCCGGACAGCGCCGGCGCGGGGCGTCAGCGCGGCGGGCCGGGCAGCGAGGTGGTGCTCGGGCCGCGGCACAACCCGATGACGGTGAGCCTTCTCGGCGGCGGCAAGGAGCACCCGCCCGAGGGGGTGCTCGGCGGCCGCGACGCCGCGCCCAGCTACAACGGCCGCGTGCACGCCGACGGGAGCGAGGAGGAGATCCCGCCCGCCACGATGGTGGAGCTCGCGCCCGGCGAGTGGCTCCGCGCCGTGGACTCGGGGGGGAGTGGCTACGGAGACCCCGCGACCCGCGACGCGGAGGCCGTGCGGCGGGATGTGGAGGAGCGCTACGTGAGCCCCGAGGTGGCCCTCGCGGTCTACGGCGTGGTGCTGCGGCAGGAGGGGGAGACGGGGCGCTACACGGTCGACACGGCGGCGACCGAGACGCGTCGCGACGCGCTCCGGGCGGGGTGAGCGTGTCTACTCGATCGGCACCATCTGCGCGGCGTCGAAGCCCTCGACGGCCCGCTGACGCCCGAACATCTCGACGGCGGTCGAGACCTCCATCAACGAGAGACCGAGCTGGTAGAGGTTGCGCGCCTCGTCGGGCATCTCGTCGAGGGCGTATTTGTTGAGATACGCCACGACGGCCTCCATCCGCGGCTTCATCGTGTCGTAGAAGTCGCGGATCTCCTCCATCGAGACGGCGTAACGCCGGGCGTGGCGTTCTCGCTCGGTGGACAGGACCCAGGCCCCAAAGCGCTCGAGGTCGGCGAAGTCGGCGGGAAGCGGGCTCACAGCGACACCCCACAGGTGTCTTCCCACACCTCGTGAAAGTGGCGGATCTGGATCTCTTCGTCCTGAAAGTGGAAGTGCGGGTTGGCGCGGGAGGCGAGCCCCGACTGGACCTCTTCGTGGGCGATGATGTCCTCGTGCAGGATGTCTCGCACCTGACACTTGGCGTACTCGAGCGCCAGGCTCTCGCCCGCGTTTTGCGGCGGGACGAAGTACATCCCGATCTCCCAGCGCGTCTCGTCCACCGCCTGGGGCCAGAAGTTGTAGGTGAGGTAGGAATCCGCCTCGGCGCCACGCACGATCAGGATCGCGAAGTTCGGAAAGATCGTATAGAAGTCGAAATCGCCGATCAGCGGCAGTCGGTGCTCGTCGCGGGTTCTCCCGTAGGCGACCTCGTCGATGGGCATGCGCTCGCGCTCGACCGGCGCCTCGGACGAGTAGATGCTGTGTTTGCCGTGGAAGCGGACATCCTGGAGCCGGATGTAGCGACCGTCCTTCTTGACCGCGAACTCGGGGATCGTCGCGCGGTGTTGGAAGGGCACGTGGTAGAGCTCGTTCTGCGCCGAGAGCGCCGTCTTCCAGTTGGCGCGTTCCTCCACGCGGTACTGGTAGATCCGCTCGAAGGGGCCGAAGTCGCCACCTTCCATCTCGTCGACGATGCCGCCCAGGTATTCGCGGAGCGTCCACTGGGGCTCGGGGTCCAGGTTCACGAAGAGGAAGCCGTGCCACTCCTCGAGGGCGATCGGCTTGAGGCCGAGCTTCCCCTTGTCGAGGTCGTGGAAGTTGCTCTCGTCGGTGATGTTGCGGAGCTTGCCCTCGTTGTCGAAGACCCAGCAGTGAAAGCCACACACGAAGGTGTTGGCGTGGCCTTCTTTGTCCCAGACCAGGTGGTTGCTGCGGTGGGTACACACGTTGTGAAAGGCCCGGATCACCCCGTCGCGGCCGCGGGTCACCAGCACCGAGACGTTGCAGGCCTCGATGTCTTCGACGAAGTAGTCCCCGGGCGCCGGGAGGCGGTCGACACGACCGATGTTCAGCCAGCAGCGCCGGAACACCTGCTCCCGCTCGATCGCGTAGAGCTCGGGGGAGATGTTGGGCTCGGTCGAGACCGGGCCGGTCCCCACCTCGGGGTACTTGGTGGCCCAGCGCTTGTCGGCGATCACGGTCTTCACGTTCGGGTCCCTCCGATGTCTCCGAGTGTGGCAGATGGCCCTCCGGGCCGCCGCGGACGCGGGTCGACCCGCCTCGCCTAGCCCTGGGCGCCGTCGGGAGGCGGCTTGGGCGGGAGCTCCGGGCGCTTCACCTCGCGGAACTCGAAACGCGAACGCTCTTCGTGGGGCTCGGTGAGGAGCGGGCCGTCGGCGTCGCTACCGCCCCGGCTCTGGCCGTCGCCGTCCTCCACCGCGTCGGAGGCGGAGCCGTCGAAGCTCCCCTCGAGGAGCGCTCCCCCCGCGAGCTCCTCCTGGGCGTTCTGCGCCACCTGGGCGAGCTCGCGACTCCAGGGCTCGACGTAGCTGCGCGGCTCGCCCACCGGGATCCCGTCCTCGTCGACGTTCCGCACCCAGAAGTAGATCCCGCCCGCGTGGCCGCGTCGGCGGTCGGGCTCGTCGACCACGATCGCGTAGAGCCGGAAGCGCTCGGGCAGGGTCTCGTCGGTGGGCCAGCCGAGCAACGCGTGGGTGCCGTGCCAGGCCCCTGCGTAGAGCCCGGTCACCACCGCGATCGCTCCGGTCTTCACCCAACGCGGATGCGCGCTCGCCACGTTCAGGTTGAGGAGCAGCGCGGCCACGGCCGCGTAGGCGAGGGTCAATGCGAGGACGACCGGAATCACGATCGCCGGCTCACTGGAAGGGCCGCGTCGCGGTGGAGAGCAGGGGTTTCGAGACGGTGTTGGTGTCCACCACCTCGCCGTCGCCGTCGATCGTGAAACGCACCGCGGTCTTCTCGTCGCCGAGCCCCGTAAGGGTCACGGTGTCGTAGTGGAGCAGCTCGACCCGCGGGTTCAGCTTCTCGACCTTGACGCTCACCGTCACCGGGGAGGGGGTGTTCGCTTTGAAGTGGAAGACGTTCACGACGTACTCGCCGGGCGAGAGCGCCCGCAGCGTCGCGGTCTCCTGGTTGATCGACGCGGTGATCTGGCGGCCGTCCACGGACATCCGGTCGGCCAGCCCGCCGCGGTCGTCGCGGTCGAGGTGCATGAGGCCGGTGTCGCGATTGCGGTACCAGAGGAGGTTGCCCTGGGGGTCTTCGATCAGGGTGTCGATGTCGTCGGGGTGGTCGTCGGCCCAACGCACCGTCACGAGGACCTCCGCCTTCGACTCGATCTTCCCGGTGGCGTTGGTCTCGTTGATCATCGCGAACGCGGTGATGAACATGAAGGCGAAGCCCAGGAGCGCGTTGAAGAGGAGGTCTGTCCAGGCGTCCCGGGACTCGCTGTGGTGGAAGATCCTATGACGCATCCTGGCTCCGGTGCAGGTCCGCCAGGACCGTGAGCCGGGTCGCGAGGTCCGCCGCCGAGGCGTCCAGGACGTGGTACTGGAACTCGAGGAGCGTGCTCGTGACGAGCCCCGCGAGGGTCGTGTAGAGCGCCACCGCCATCCCGCTGCTCATCGCCGTCAGGAGCTGGCGCATCAGGGACGCGTCGATCTCGTTGAGCTCACCCACGGGGAGGAGCATCAGGATGAACCCGACGATCGTCCCGAGCAGGCCGAGTTTCAGGAGGGTGTCGGCCACGAAGTGGCCGAAGGCGTGGCGGTTGAGCAGCCGGTCGCCGAAGGCCGTGATCAGCGCCTCGGGGTGGCTCTGGGTGCCCTTGGTCTGCCACTCCGCGACGAACTCGCCGATCAGCCCGCGGTCGAGCCCGGAGAAATCGGGGGCGGGCTTCTCCATGCGGCCCTGGAGGACGCCGAAGGCGTGGCGCTCCCGGCCCAGCGTGTAGGCGAGGAAGAGCCAGTGGGCGCTGGCCAGGGCGTAGACGCTGACGATCACGTAGCTGATGTAGGAGCGATCGGAGTCGAGGGCGGTGGAGAGCAGGCCGCGCTCGGCGATGAGGTAGGTGGCGAAGATCACCAGGCCGAGGATGATCATCGCCCGATACACCAGGTTGGCGTCGGTCAAACGTCTCACAAGGCCGCGGAGGATAAGAGATTCGTCGAATCCGGGCCTGCGGGGTAAGGTTCGCCCCGGCCCGGATCGGGGGGTGTATTCCGTGACCAACGCCGACCGCCGACGCGTCCTCGGCGCGCTGCTGGCGTGGGGAGTGACGTCCGGCGCCGCAGCGGCAGCCGCCGATTGCGCGCCGGGCTGCGCGGTGTTCGCCGAGGCGGTCGGCACCCACGACGCGATGCAGGCCGTCGCTCGGAGCGGGACGCGACTCCTGGCGGTGGGCTCGAAGGGCAGGGTGTCGGTCTCGGAGGACGGCGGGCGCTCCTGGGGGTCGGAGGCCATCGACGGACGTCCCCCGCTGATCGACGTCAGCGCCTGCCCCGACGGGCGGTTCTTCCTGCTCGATTTCCGGCGGGGGCTGTGGGCCCGGGACGGCGACGGTGGGTGGGAGCGACGGCCGATCGATCCGGGGGTCGAGGGCGTAGCCCCGGGGGCCGGCCCACCGCGGAGCCTCGCGCTGCGCTGCGACCCGGCGGGCCGGCTCTGGGCGGTGGGCGAAGACAGCTCGATCCTCCGCAGCGACGACGACGGGCGCACCTGGCGCGCGACCTACGCCGACCACAGCGACCGGCTCCTCACCGCCCTGGGTTTCGTCGACGCCGAGCGGGTCCTCGTCGTGGGCGAGTTCGGCAGCGTCCTCGTGAGCGACGACGGCGGCGCCACCTGGCGCGACGGGCCCCGGCTTCCCGAAGACCTGTACCCCCACGCGCTCCACGTCGGAGACGACGGGAGGGCGTGGTGCGTCGCCAACACGGGGTTGATCCATCGCCTCGACGTCGACGCCGAGGCGTGGGTGCGAGAGCCCGCGGGCACGAGCCGCGCGCTCTTCGGCGTCGCACGGGTGGGTGCCTCCCTCGTCGCGGTGGGAGCCGGCGCCGCCGCCGTCGCGCGATCCGTCGAGGCGGGATCCGATCCCGCGTGGCGCCCGTTCGCGCTGATCGAAGGACGCCGTGCCGCGCGAGATTGGCGCGGCGTGGTGGCGCTCGACGAGGGTGCGTGGATCGCGGTGGGCGAGGCGGGTCTCGCGGTGGTGCCCGGTCTCGAGGCGTCGCGGCCCGACGAGGACCCCGTCGTCGGGGACCTCGACCCGGACGCCGCGCGGTGAGCGACCAACGGCCCGTCGCGCGGGCGGTCGGATCGTGGCTGTTTCGTGCGCCGCGTATCGCGCTCCTCGCGATCGCGCTCGCCACGGCGGCCTTCGCGACCCAGCTCCCGCACCTGCGGCTGGATTCGAGCTTCGCCGACCTGTTGCCGGCGGGGCATCCCTCGATCGAGCTCCACAACCGGATCCGGGACACCTTTGGCGGCGCCAACGTAATCCTCGTCGCCCTCGACTTCGGCGCGGGGACGCTCCTCAGCGCAGAGGGTCTCGCGCGGCTCGAGCGGCTCACCCGCGGCGTCGACGCGATCACCGGGGTGAACCACGATCTGCTGCGCAGCCTCACCCACCGCAACGTGCGCAAGACCTTCGTCACCCCCGACGGCACGATCGTCTCGCAGCCCTACTACAACGCCCGCGCCCCCGACCTCGACACGGCGGCCCTCGCGGCGCTGCGCGCCGACATCCAGGCCGACCCCGAGGTCTTCGGCGTGCTCGTCTCCGCCGATTTCTCGATGGCGCTGGTGCAGGCCCAGCTCCACGAGAGCGGCTACGACCTGCGCACGACCTTCGCCGAGCTCGAGGCACTCCGCGACGCCGAAACCGCCCCCGGTGTGTCGATCCACGCCGTGGGGCCCGCGGTGCTCGCGGGCTGGACGCTGCGCTACCTGCCCGAGGCCGGGCGCGTCGCGCTCTTTACCCTGGGCATCATGCTGGTGCTCCTGATCGGACACTTCTACCACCCGGTGGGGGTGTGTCTCCCCTTGCTCGCGGCACTGGTCTCCGCCGTCTGGGGCCTGGGCTTCGTGGGATGGCTCGGGGGGGCGATCGACCCGCTGACCCTGGTGGTGCCCTTTCTGGTGTCGGCCCGGGCGCTCTCCCACGCCGTGCAGATGATCGAGCGTTTTCGCGAGGAGCGGGCCCAGCTGGGCGACTCGAAACGCGCGGCGCGGGCGGCCTTCGAGGATCTGATGACCCCCGGGCTGCTCGCGATCGTGGGCGACGCGGCCGGGATCTGGCTGATCTCGCTGAGCGACATCCCCTTGAACGACAAGCTCGCCGGCTACGGCTCGTTCTGGGCGCTCTCGATCGCGGTGAGCGGGCTCGTGCTGGTGCCGCTCCTACTCGCCTACGTCCCGGCGCCGGGCGGGGGACGCATCGCGACGCTCCTGCGCCGGGCGCTCCCGGTGTGGAGCGCGTGGCTGACGGGGCCCCGGCTGGCGCCACGGCTCGTGGTGGGTTGCGGACTCCTCGCCGGCCTCGGTGCCGCGTTGAGTGCGGGGCTCGAGGTCGGGGAGACCGAGCCGGGGTCGTCGCTCCTCGACCTCGACCACGACTACAACCGTTCGGCCGGGGCGATCGCGAGCCGCTTCGCGGGGACCACGCCGCTCTACGTGGTCGCCCGCACCGACGAGGACGGCGGTGTGCGGCGTCTCGAGGTGCTCGAGGCGCTCGAGGATCTGTCGGAGACGATGCGGCGCGATCCGGCCGTCGTCGCCGGGTTCGATCTCCCGACTCTCGTGCGGCTCCTGCACCGCTACACACGCAACGACGACCCGCGTTACGCCCAGCTCCCGGTGCGCAGCGAGGACACCGGCCGCTTGATCTACTCCTACATCTTCACCGCCGCAGTGCCCGACGTCCTGCGTCCGCTGGTCGACAGCCCGCAGCGCGAGACCAACGTGAGCTTTCTCGCGACCGACCACCGCGCCGCGACGGTGCGGCGTCTCGTCGAGCGGGCGCGCGCGTGGTCCCGCTCGCCCGCCGCGGACGTGGAGGGTCTCGAGATCGATCTCGCGGGTGGGGTGGTCGGGGTGACGGCGGCGATCAACGACGAGATCCGCACGTCCACCGCCCGCATCCTCCCCGCGGTGCTGGGCTTCGTGTTCCTGTCGGTATGGATCTTCTACCGCTCGGTGCACGCGGCGTGTCTGATGCTCCTCACCATGTTGCTCGCCACGGTGCTCACCCACGGGTACATGCGGGTCGTCGGCATCTCCATGAATCTCAATACCGTGGCGGTCGTCGGAGTCGGTATCGGCATCGGTATCGACTACGCGATCTACCTGATGGATCGAATCCGACAGGAAATGGGCCAGGGAGCGGCGGATCTCGGCGCGGCGGTGCGACAGGCGCTCTGTACCACCGGGCTCGCGATCGCGTTCACCGCAGCTACGTTGGTGTGCGGGGTCGCCGCCTGGGTGTTTGGCTCGACCCTGCGCTTCCAAGCGGACGCGGCGCAGCTGCTGATCGCGATGATGGTGTTCAACATGCTCGCCGCGCTGCTCTTCGTGCCCGCCTGGATCGTGGTCATGCGGCCGCGTTTTCTCACTCGGCCCGCTCCTCGCGAGCGGCCGCGCGTCTCGCTGGAGGATCGACGATGAACGCTCTGCAGTCCCGTCCGCTTCGGACGTTGGCTCTTTCGTGCACCGCGCTCGCGGTCGTGGTCGGGGGCATCGCCCCGCCGCTCCACCCTGCGCACGCCCAGGACACCGAGGCGCTCCTGCGCAACGCGTTCGATCCCTACGCGGACGGGCCCCCCAACTACCCCGGCTACGAGCCCGGGATCCGCATCGACGCCTCCAACCTCCCCGAGTACGTCGAGGCCCTCCCGGAGGGCCTGGCCCGGGTGATCGGCGAGGGGGGCTACGTCCTCGATACGAGGCCGACCTTCTCGATCGAGATCTCCCAGAACTACATCCAGGCCACGCGGGAGCAGTTCGGTCAGGTGACCCTGGGTGACGACGTGGGCGACGTCCGCGGCTTTCGCGCGGGGAGACCCTTCGTCGAGGAGCCCGATCCGGAGGACCCGCGGGCGGGGGAGAAGCTCATCTGGAACTTCCAGTACGGCTACGCCGCCGGCGACGCGCTCTCCGTCGACCCCATGCACTGGACCTACAAGAAACTCTCCGACGGCAGCATCGATCGGCGTCTCGAGCTCGAGGGACACCTGCTCAACGTCATGGGCCGGGTCGACAAAGAGCCCAAGCCCGAGCTCAAGCCGAACCGCGACAAGATCCTGCGCTCGCTCTACCTCAACGTCCGCGAGCCCTTCGAGCTCCGCGACACCCAGCTCCTGATGCACCGCTACATCGACGACAGCCAGCGCGACGACGCCTGGATGTACAACGGCTCGGCGCGCCGGGTGCGGCGGCTCGCCACCGGCCAGACCACCGACTCCTACCTCGGATCGGATCTGATGATCGAGGACTTCGGTGGCTACAACGGTCGGATCTCGGACTACCGCTGGCACTACGTCGGGACGGCGAGCCTCTTCATGCCCTTCTACCGCCACAGCGAGCTCGAGACCTTCGCGACGGACCCGCCGCCCCAGCGCGACGGCTACCAGTTCGTCGCCTTCGGCGGCCAGGGCGGTTGCTATCCGCTGATCCACTGGCAGCTGCGCAAGGTCTACATCCTGGACGGGGTACCGGTGGACCCGAGCCACCCGCTCAGCCGCCGGCGGCTCTACCTCGACGCGCAGACCTTCACGATCCCCTACGAGGACATCTACGACTCGGCGGAAAAGCTCTGGAAGATCTACATCGTCGGGCAGGCCCATCCCGACTTCTACGAGGGCAGCGAGCACGCCGACACCGGCGCCTCGTTCTTCGAGGCCTTCACCGTGGTCGACCTGCAGGCCGGCCGCTGCACGATCGGGCAGTTCTATCTCCACCCGAACAGCAAGAAGGTGAAGCCGCGTCTCTTCGAGACCGGATACATGCAATCGAAGGGGCGCTGACGCGCCGTCGACTGCCCGTCGTCCCGGGAGACCCACGCGCCGTCGGATGCACGTCGTCTAGGGGCGCCCCCGACGCGGCGGCAGGTCGGCGAACTCAGGCGCGCGTTTCTCGCGCTGGGCCGCGAAGGCCTCGCCCATCGCACCGGGCTGGAGCATGGCCGCGTTCCACACCCCGATGTAGTCGAGGGCGTCGTCGGTGGAGTGGTCGCGCGCGTAGTTGATCATTCGCTTGGTGCCGTAGATCGCGGCGGGGGCCTTCTCGGCGATCTCCCGCGCGGTCTCCATCACCGCCGCGAGCATCGTCGGGTGGTCGGGGTAGACCTCGTTCACCAGGCCGATCTCGGCCGCGCGGCGGGCGGACATCTTGCGTCCGGTGTAGGCGAGCTCGCGCACCAGGCCTTCGGGCGCCAGCTTCGCCAGCCGCGGGAAGGTCCCGACGTCGGCGGTCATCCCGATGTTGATCTCCTGGATCACGAAGTAGGCGTCCTCGGTGGCGTAGCGCATGTCGCAGGCGGTCGTGAGGTCGACGCCGCCGCCCACGCAGGCTCCCTGGACCGCCGCGAGGACCGGGACCCGGCACTGCTCGAGACAGCTCATCGTGCGCTGGAGGTGGCGCACCAGGTCGTAGACCGCGGGCCCGCGGGTCGCCTCGTCGTCCTGGCCCGAGCGGAACGCATCGGAGCCGAAGACCGAGAGATCCATCCCGGCGGTGAAGTGACGACCCGTCGAGGAGAGCACGATCACCCGAGCGGCGGAGTCGGCGTCGATCCCCTCGACGATCTCGGGAAGCTCCCGCCAGAAATCGAGGGTCATGCTGTTGAGCTCGCCGGGGCGCGAGAGCTTGAGGTGGGCGATCTGGTCGGCGATGGCGACGTCGAAACACTGGTAGGACATGGATCCCTCTACTCGGTGGGGTCAGCGGGGGAGCTGGGGCCGGTGCCCACGGGCCAGGAGTCGTCGGTCGGGAGCCCGTCGCCACGCGCCCCGGGGCGGTGCTCGGTGTAGTACAGGTGGTCCAGGACGCGCACCCCGGCCGACGCCGCGTCTAGCCGTCGGTGAAGGTGACGACGGCCGCGCCGGCGCCGTGGGTCGGGCCGTAGGCGAGCACCTCGCCACGGCCCGGGTCGCCGCCGAGGGCGCCCTGGAGAAACGCGAAGTGCTTGAAGCCCATGTCGGCCTTCGCCTGCTCGGCAAAGGAGCCCCACTCGGCGTCCAGGGTCTCCTGGTCGCCGGTCTCGAGGAGCTTGAGGACGCGACGGTTCCAACGGTCGGCGTCGTCGTCGGCGATGTGGTCGGTGGCGATGTCGATCTCGTTTCGCAG
>JANQRO010000391.1 GCA_028284525.1 Myxococcota bacterium
ACGATCCGTTCGCTCAGCCGGACGAAGGGGACGCCGTAGTGCTCGGCGAGGCGTCGTCCGAGAGTCGTCTTGCCCGCCCCGCGCAGCCCGATCAGCGCCACGCCCCGCGTCGCCGGGGCATCGAAGTCGAAGTGCTTGCGCAGGATCTCGTGGGCTTCGCGCTGCTGCTCTTCATCGAGGCGCGCCCACAGCCGCTCGAGACCCGACGACCGCGCCGCTTCGGAGGGCCGTGCGGCCAGGATCGTGTCGAAGGGGACACCCATGGCCTCGGCGATGCGCCACAGCACCCCCGCCGAGGGGTTGGCCGCCCCGCGCTCGAGGTCCGCCAGGTAGCGTTCGGAGACCTCCGCGTCGCGAGAGAGGTCGCGGCGGGTCATCCCGCGTGCCGCGCGAAACCCGCGGATCCGCTCGCCCAGGTGACGGAGATGGCGATCCACCGTGGCCATTGCAATATATTGCCGAATCGGTAGTATATTGCAAGACGAGCCGGGGGCCCCATGCGCATCGACTTCGAGACCCACCCCAGTCGCTACCGCCATTGGACTCTGCACGTGGACGGCGCGGTCGCCACCCTCGCGATGGACGTCGACGAGTCCGGGGCTCTCGATCCCGACGGCCACTACGAGCTCAAGCTCAACAGCTACGACCTCGGCGTGGACATCGAGCTCGCGGACGCGCTGCAGCGGATTCGTTTCGAGCACCCGGAGGTCCGGGCGTTGGTGGTTCGGAGCGGCCGCGACGACGTGTTCTGCTCCGGCGCCAACATCTACATGCTCCGCGACACCAGCCACGGGCTGAAGGTGAACTTCTGCAAGTTCACCAACGAAACGCGGCTCTATCTCGAGGAGCTCTCGGCGGAGAGCCACGTTCCGACCGTCGCGGCGCTGAGCGGCACGGCATCGGGTGGGGGCTACGAGCTCGCACTGGCCTGCGACGCGATCCTCCTCCTCGACGACGGCAACAGCGCGGTGAGTCTCCCCGAGGTGCCGCTCTTGGGTGTCCTGCCCGGGACGGGCGGGTTGACCCGTCTGGTCGACAAGCGACGGGTGCGGCGCGACCGCGCCGACTTCTTCGCGACGACGGCAGAGGGGGTGCGCGGAAAACGCGCGGTCGAATGGGGGCTCGTCGATGCCGTGGCGCCGCGGAGCCGCTTCGACGAAACCCTCGCGGGCATCGTAGAGGGCCTCGTCGCGAGCGGACCCGCCCGATCCGGGCCCGGCGTCGAGCTGCCCGCGCTGGCCCCCGCGCGAGAGGACGAGGGAACGCGCTACGAATTCGTGACGCTCCAGCGGCGAGCGCGCGGGCGGGTCGCCGATCTCCACATCGACGGGCCGAGCGACGAGCCCGCGACGAGCGCCGAAACCCTGCGGGCTGCCGGCGCCGGCGTGTGGCCCCTGCGCGCCTTTCGCGAGCTCGACGACGCGGTCCTCGACCTCCGGCTCAACCATCCCGAGGTGGGCGTGGTCGTGGTGAGGACCCGCGGCGACCTCGGTCGGGTGCTGGCCTGGGACGAGGCGCTCGCCAAGCTCGCGCGCGACGATTGGTTCGCCCGCGAGATCGCGCTCCACATGCGGCGCGTCCTGAAACGCGTCGACCAGAGCGCGCGTTCGGTCTTCGCCTGTATCGAGCCCGGCTCGTGCTTTGCCGGCTCGCTCCTCGAGCTGGCGCTCGCGGCCGACCGGAGCTTCATGCTCGATCAGGACGAAGGCCCGGCGGTGGCGCTCTCGCCGCTCTCCTTCGGCGCCCTCCCGATGTCGAACGGGCTCTCGCGTCTCGAGACCCGGTTTCTCGGCGAGCCCGAGCGTCTCGTGGCCTTGCGCGACTCGGACGGACACTTCGACGCCGGCGCGGCCCTGGACGCCGGGCTCGTGACCTTCGCCCCCGACGACATCGACTGGGACGACGAGGTGCGACTCGCGATCGAGGAGCGGGCGGCGTTCTCGCCGGACGCGCTCACCGGTCTCGAGGCGAACCTGCGCTTTGCCGGCCCCGAGACCATGGAGACCAAGATCTTTGGTCGCCTCACGGCGTGGCAGAACTGGATCTTCCAACGCCCCAACGCGGTGGGCGAGTCGGGCGCGCTCTCGCGCTACGGCTCCACCAAGCGCCCCGAATTCGATCCCCGACGAACCTGAGCGAGAAAGGGACCCGACCCATGACCGCCGTCGAGCTCAACGAAAAGATCCCCAACAACGTCGCCCTCTCCGAAGACCGTCGTCTGCAGCGGGCCCTCGAGGCGTGGCAGCCCAAGTTCCTGGACTGGTGGCGCGAGATGGGCCCGATGGGCTTCCTCGAGAACGAGGTCTATCTGCGCACCGCGATCAGCACCGAGCCCGGCGGCTGGGCCAACTTCGACTACGTAAAGATGCCCGACTACCGCTGGGGGATCTTCCTGGCCGACGCGGTGCCCGACCGGCGAATCGGGTTCGGCGACGAGCTCGGACAGCCCGTGTGGCAAGAGGTGCCCGGCGAACACCGCGGCACCCTGCGGCGGCTGATCGTGACCCAGGGCGACACCGAGCCCGCGAGCGTCGAGCAGCAGCGGAAGCTGGGGCAGAGCTGCCCGAGCCTCTACGACCTTCGCAACCTGTTCCAGGTGAACGTGGAGGAGGGGCGGCACCTGTGGGCCATGGTCTACCTCCTTCACACCTATTTCGGGCGCGACGGCCGGGAAGAGGCCGAGACCCTGGTCGAGCGGCGCAGCGGTGACGTCGACAACCCGAGGATCCTCGGCGCCTTCAACGCCCCGATCGAAGACTGGCTGTCCTTCTTCATGTTCACCTATTTCACCGACCGCGATGGCAAGTACCAGCTCCTCGCGCTCGCCGAGAGCGCCTTCGACCCCCTGTCCCGGACCACCCGCTTCATGCTCACCGAGGAGGCGCACCACATGTTCGTCGGCGAGACGGGGGTGCAGCGCATCGTCGAACGGACGGCGGAGGTGCTGCGCGAGGACCCCGATGCCGACCTCCGCGCCCAGGGTCTCCTCGATCTCCCGCTCATCCAGCGCTACCTGAACTTCTGGTACTCGATCTCCCTCGACCTCTTTGGCGGGGAGATCTCGAGCAACGCCGCCTCGTACTTCGCATCGGGCATCAAAGGTCGCGCCCACGAGGACCGCTACGACGACCACGTGGCGCTCGACGCGTACCACCGTCTGATGATCCCCGAAGACGGCGCGCTCGCGGAGCGCGACGTGCCGCTCCGCAACGCGATGAACCAGGTGCTGCGTGAGAGCTACGCCGAGGATTCGGCGCGCGGTGTGGCGAAGTGGAACCGCGTCCTCGAAGCGACGGGGATCGATTTCCGGTTCACGCTGCCTTCGTCCCGGTTCAACCGCCAGCAGGGGCTCTTCGCGGGCCTGCGCTTCACGCCGGAGGGCGACGCGGTGGACGACGCCGGCTGGGCGGCGCGATGCGGGGAGTGGCTCCCGACCGAGTCCGACTACGCCTACGTGCAGCATCTGATGCAACGGCCCGTGATGGCGCCCGGCGCGATGGCGAACTGGATCGCCCCGCCCAAGAGCGGCATCAAGGGTCGGCCCGTCGACTACGAGTACGTGCGCGTCGAGTAGCGCGGCGACCCGACGACCCCAACGTCGGATCTCGTCGTGGAGGACCGGTACCCGGACCCGGCGCCCGGGCGTCGAGGGGTGCCTCCCCGCCGCTGGCGCCCCGGGGCGTCGGCGGGCGCCACCCCACACCTGCCTTCGCGGTTGAGTGTTTGGGACACGTGTCCTAATTTCGGGCGACCGTGCCAGCCGACCACCCACCGAGCCAGAGAGGGGTCCCCGATGTTCGACCTGGTGATTCGCAACGGCAAGATCGTCGACGGGTCCGGCGGACCGAGCTTCGAGGGCGATGTCGGCGTCGCGGACGGACGCATCGCCGAGGTCGGTCCGAAGCTCGGCGCCGCGCGGGAAGAGATCGACGCCGAGGGTCGTATCGTGACCCCGGGCTTTGTCGACGTGCACACCCACTACGACGGCCAGGTCACCTGGGACGACACCCTCGCCCCCTCGGTGGCGCACGGCGTCACGACCGTCGTCACGGGGAACTGCGGCGTGGGCTTCGCTCCGGTGCGCCCCGGCGAGGAGCACCGGCGCGAGCTGATCGAGCTGATGGAAGGCGTCGAAGACATCCCGGGCATCGCGCTGTGGGAAGGTCTGAGCTGGGACTGGGAGAGCTTTCCCGAGTACCTCGATGTGCTCGAGGGGCGCGCCTTCAGCATGGACGTGGGAACGCAGGTCGCGCACGGTCCGATTCGCGCCTATGTGATGGGGGAGCGCAGTCTGCGCCACGAGGAGGCGACCCCGGAAGACGTCGCGGCCATGGCGGCGATCGCCGAAGAGGCGGTCCGGGCCGGCGCGCTCGGGTTCTCGACCTCCCGCATCCTCGGCCACCAGTCGATGTCGGGTTCTCCGGTGCCGGGCACCTTCGCCGACAGCGATGAGATGGTCGGCATCGGTCGCGCGGTCGCCCGGGCCGGAGGCACCTTCGAGGTGATCCCGGGCGGCGCCGTAGGGCTCGTGGGACTCCAGATGGATCAGCAAGAGGCCCCGCTCGGCGGCGAGCTCGATTGGATGGAGCAGCTCTCGATCGAAACCGGGATGCCCATCACCTACTGCATCTTCGAGTTCCAGGAAGATCCGGACGCCTTTCGGGAGGCGTTGCGCCGGAGCGACGCGGCCAATCGCCGCGGAGCGCGGCTCCACCCGCAGACGGCGGGGCGGTGTCTGGGGCTCCTCACGAGCTGGCAGTCGCACCACTTGTTCCAGCGCCGACCGACCTACCTCAAGCTCGCGCACCTCCCCCTCGAGGCGCGCATGCAGGAGCTCCGTCGGCCGGAGGTGCGGGCCGCGATTCTCGGCGAGTCGGACGAGGCGCCGGCCTCCCCGGCGATCATGGACAACCTCCACCTGCTCTTTGCGGGAAGCATCGAGGAGATGTACGCGCTCGGGAACCCCGTCGACTACGAGCCCGCGCCGGAGGATTCGATCGCCAACCGGGCCCGCCGCGAGCGGGTCGAGCCGACCGCGCTGATCTACGACCTCATGTGCGAGGACGAGGGGAAGGCGACGCTCCTCGTCCCCAAGCTCAACTATGTGCGCGGAAACCTCGACGCGGTCTACGAGATGCTCGACCACCCCGGGTCGATCGCGGGGCTCAACGACGGAGGCGCGCATTGCGGTTTGATCTGCGATGCGTCGAACCCGACCTACCTGCTCACGCACTGGGTGCGCGATCGGCAACGCGGGCCCCGCCTCAGCCTCGAGCACGCCGTCCGCAAGCAGACCATGGAGACCGCGGGCCTCTACGGGTTGGGCGATCGCGGGGTCATCGAGGTCGGACGGCGCGCCGACCTGAACGTGATCGACCTCGAGGCCCTCACCCTCTCGGCGCCCTACACGACGCGCGACCTCCCGGCCGGGAGCCAGCGCTTCATGCAGGACGCCTCGGGCTACGCCGCCACGGTGGTCGCGGGGGCGGTGACCCGACGCGACGACCAGGACACGGGAGCTCGACCCGGGCGTCTGGTCCGCGGCGCGCGGGCGGGCGTTTCGAACGCCACCGGGAGCGAGCTCCGATGAGCGAGCGGAAGACGCCCCAGGGCGTCCTCGTCCGCAAGGTGCATTTCGAGTTTCCGGAAGACTTCCAGCCCTGCTGGCACCCGGACAAGCCGATCTTCAGCCACCTGGCCAACGGAGCCTCGCTGTTTCTGCCGTACATGGAGCCGTTCATCATCCACTCGGTGCGCGAAGCGATCAAGCAGATCGAGGACCCGGAGCTCCTCGAAGAGGCGCGGGCGTGGATGGCGCAGGAAGCGCACCACTTCAAACAGCACCGGCGCTTCAACGAGGCGCTGATCGCGTGCGGCTATCCCGAGCTGCGCGAGCGCGAGGAGGCGATCGAGCGCGGCTACAACGATCTCCGCAAGCGGTCGCTCAAGTACAAAATGGCCTACACGGCGGGCTTCGAGGTGATGGCGCTCTCGATCGCCCACACCTTGCTCGAAGACCGCGAGTATTTCTTCAAGGATGCAGACCCGAGCACGGCGTCGCTCTGGATGTGGCATCTGATCGAGGAGATCGAGCACAAGAACCTCGCCTTCGACGTCTACCAGCACCTCTTCGGCGGCCACCTCTACCGCGCCTACGGGATCCTCTCGGCGCTGATGCACATGGTGGGGATGATCCGCCCGACCTATATCGCCCTCCTCAAGAAGGACGGGGTGTGGGGCCGGTGGAAGACGCGCTGGGCGATCAAGAAGGTCGTGTTCCGGCTCTTCGTCTCGTTCCTGCCCCGGACGATCCTCTACGCGCTCCCGGGCCACCACCCGTCCAAGGTGAAGGATCCCGAATTCATGCGGGAGTGGGTGGCGCTCTACGATCAGGGGGAAGAGGGGCTCCTGCGTCTCGACACCCGCGATCCGCGGCAGACGCCGGCGGGGATGCTTCCCGCTTCGTAGCAACGAGGCTCTCCACCTTCTCGACGCGGATGCGGGTCGGCCAGCCGGTCCGGCTACGCAGCGCGGCGTCGGCCCGCGATTCCGCCAATCGGGATGCTGAACGCGAGTCAGGAGGCCGACCCGCGGGTTCCCGCCGCCGATGGGCGCGAAGCGCCTTTGCCCCCCGTGGGGAGTCCACAAGGAGAACCGAGCCGGGGGGCACACCGGGGTGCGGGCTCATCGACTTCGCGCGGCTCGCCGCCGGGCCGGCGTCGGCCTTCGACACCCCGGAAGTGGAATTCCGCAACCAGGCCGGCGATCTTTGGGGCGCCGCGTGAGCACGTCGCGATCGGGGGCTGGAGGAACGAGGATGGCGAAACGAACCGATCGCCCGGACGCAACGGGGCCCCTCCCTCCGACCAGCGCAATCGATGCCGCCGAGACCTTCGGGGCGATGGCGCGCGTGGTCGACCCGACACGGCTGGCGCGCCAGGTCCTCGAGTTCCAGCGGGAGCTCTGGGCGATCGGGCTCGGCGACAGCGAACGCGCCCCCGACGCTCGCGACTGGCGCTTCAGGGACCCGGCCTGGGAGAGCAACCCCGCGGCGCGCCGTGTCGCGCAGACCTACCTCGCGTGGGCCGACGCGCTCGCGGGCAGCATCGACGAGAACGCCGACGATTGGCGGGATGTCGAGCGCGCCCGGTTTGCGGTGGAGATGCTCTCCGCGGCCGCGGCGCCCACCAATCAGCTCTGGAGCAACCCCGCGGCGATCAAGGAGATGATCGACACGGGAGGCGAGAGCGTCCGCCGCGGGTTCCGCAACTGGGTCGACGATCTCCTCCGCAACGGCGGCATGCCGGGGCAGGTCGACCGAACGCGCTTCAACGTGGGACAGGACCTGGCCACGACGCCGGGCGCCGTGGTGTATCGCTCCGAGGTCTTCGAGCTGATCCAGTACCAGCCGAGCACCGCCTCGGTCCGCGCGCGGCCGACCTTGCTGGTGCCCCCACAGATCAACAAGTACTACTTCCTCGACCTGGCCCCGGGTCGGAGCCTCACCGAATACGCGGTGAGCCGCGGCATTCCCTTCTTCACCATCAGCTGGCGCAACCCGGGCCCCGAGCACGCCGACTGGAATCTGGATACCTACGTCGAGGCGGTGCTCCAGGCGATCGAGGTCGCGTGCGAAATCACCGGGAGTGACGACCTCCTCACCCTCGGGGTCTGCGCCGGCGGAATCACCACGTCGGCGATGCTCGCCTACCAAGCGACGGCAGGCGACCGCCGCGTCGCGGCGGCGTCGTTTTGCGTGATGCAGATCGACTGGGA